>CAYGVP010000075.1:0-6881 GCA_964353385.1 uncultured Dehalococcoidaceae bacterium | reverse complement strand
CGGGTTCTCCATCGTCTATAAAGACCAGACCAAGATAATACCGCCTAAAAACGTGGACGTCATCATGGTGGCGCCCAAGGGGAGCGGGACTTCATTAAGACGCAACTTTTTAAGCGGGGCGGGCATCAACGCCAGCTTCGCCATAAACCAGGACGCGACGGGGCGGGCTAAAGACAGGACGCTCGCGCTGGGAATAGCGATAGGTTCCGGCTATCTCTTCCCTACTACTTTTCAGAATGAGGTCTTCAGCGACCTCGTGGGGGAGAGGGGGGTTTTGATGGGGGCGCTGGCAGGGATTATGGAAGCGCAGTACGATACCTTAAGAAAACACGGGCACTCACCCAGCGAAGCCTTTAATGAAACCGTCGAGGAGCTGACCGAAAGTTTGATAAAGCTCGTGGCAGAAAACGGCATGGACTGGATGTACGCCAACTGCTCGGCGACGGCACAGCGGGGCGCGCTCGACTGGAAGCCGAAGTTCAAGAAGGCAGTGATGCCGGTCTTTAAAGAGCTTTACGAGCGGGTGGCAAACGGGGTGGAAACGCGGCGGGTCATTAAAGCGTGCGGCGGGCCGGACTACAAGCAGCTGCTGGGCAAGGAACTGGCGGTTATGGGCAACTCCGAGATGTGGCAGGCAGGCAAAGCGACACGGTCATTACGTCCGAAAGAGGCAGCCAAAGCGGGGGCTAAAACCGCTAAGGGAATTGCGGGGAGGCAGAGCAATTAGGGGGCAAAATCTCCCTTAATCCCTCTTTGCGAAAGAGGGAGACAGATTGAAGTTACCTTATGACAAGTGTTAAAATAACATCAAAGGGTTAGTTATCCTCAAGGGGCAGGATGTGTTTACCGGAATCGTTGAAGAAGTAGGCAGTATTGTCTCCGTCGGAGGGGGGAAAATGGGGGTGGGCGCAAAGCTAATGCTCAAGGACTTACAGTTGGGCGGGAGCATAGCCGTCAACGGCATTTGCCTGACAGTCACCACCTACGATGAGAAGTCTTTTTCCGTAGACGTAATGCCGGAGACTTTAAAAAGAACGAATCTCGGTTTACTGCACCCCGGAGACAAAGTCAATCTAGAAAGGCCGCTAAAGCTCAACGGGGAAATCGGGGGGCATTTAGTGCAGGGGCATATCGACGACACGGGAAGGGTGGTCGAGGTAGCTAAAGAGGGCGAGGCGGTATTGATGAGATTACAAGCCAAGCCGGAAATAATGCGGTATATCGTGCCGAAAGGATTCATCGCCGTGGACGGGACGAGCCTGACGGTAACCACTAAAGATGCCGATACATTCGGGGTATCGCTGGTGGGATACACGCTACAGCACACGATACTGGCGGATAGAAAGCCGGGCGATTTGGCCAACCTGGAAGTTGATATCATCGGCAAATACGTAGAGAGCTTAAATAAGACGCCGAGCACAGCCATAACCGCAGATTTTTTAAAAGAGCACGGCTTCATGGTGAACTAAGGAGAAAAATGGCACTGGCAACCATACCGGAAGCAATTAAAGATATTAAAGCCGGCAAATTCGTTATCGTGGTGGACGATGAGAACCGGGAGAACGAAGGCGACCTGGTGATGGCGGCGGAGAAAGTGACGGCTGATTCTATCAACTTTATGGCGAAATACGGGCGGGGGCTTATCTGTATGCCGATGACCGGAGAGCGTTTGGATGCCCTGCGTATACCCATGATGGTAAGCAACAACACATCGCATTTCGGCACGCCTTTTGCCGTAGCGGTGGAAGCCAAGGAAGGCACCACCACGGGCATCTCGGCGGCGGACAGGGCCAGAACAGTACAGGTGATGGTCGACCCCAAGACCAAGCCGGAAGATATACTGATGCCGGGGCACATGTTCCCGCTGCGCGCCAGAGACGGAGGCGTACTGGTAAGGGCGGGACAGACCGAGGCGACGGTTGACCTGGCCAGACTGGCCGGACTCAAACCAGCGGGGGTACTCTGCGAAATAATGAACGCCGACGGCACCATGGCACGAATGCCACAACTCAAGGTATTTGCCAAAGAGCACAATTTAAAAATTATCAGCGTGGCGGACCTGATAGCTTACCGTTTCCGTCATGAGCGGCTGGTGCAGCGGGTAGCGGAGGCGAAACTGCCGACCAAGTACGGCAACTTCAAAGTGATAGCCTATAAAAGCACGACCGACCCCGATGAACACCTGGCGATGGTGATGGGGGACGTAAATACCGAGGAACCGGTGCTGGTGCGGGTGCACAGCCAGTGCCTGACCGGCGACGTTTTCCACAGCATGCGCTGCGACTGCGGCGAGCAGATAGAGATGGCGATGAAACGCATCGCGGAGGAGGGGCGGGGCGTCGTCCTTTACATGAGGCAGGAGGGGCGAGGCATCGGACTCCATAACAAGATAAAAGCCTACGCTTTACAGGACAAAGGCATGGACACCGTCGAAGCCAACATTTCACTGGGTTTTAAAGACGACGAGCGCGATTACGGCATCGGGGCACAAATACTCGCCGACCTGGGCGTGCGCAACATGCGGCTGATGACGAACAATCCTAAGAAGGGGACCGGCCTGGAAAGCTATGGGCTGAAGATAACGGAGCAACTGCCCATCACTACCAAGCCCAATCCGCACAATCGACGCTACCTCCGCACAAAACAGAAGAAACTGGGGCATCTTCTAACCATAGCGGATGCCGATAGCGATAAAACACATTAAGGAGACGATGATGAGCAAGACTTACGAAGGCAATTTACTCGGCAAGGGACTGAAATTCGGGATTGTGGTATCGCGTTTTAACGAGTTCTTCAGCACGAAGCTGCTGGACGGAGCCAAAGATGCGCTATTGCGTCACGGCGTGGCGGATACAGATATCGAAGTAGCCTGGACGCCCGGCTCCTTCGAGATACCGCTGATAGCGCAGAAGATGGCGGAGAGCAAAAAGTACAACGCGGTCATCTGCCTGGGGGCGGTGATAAGGGGCGGGACGCCGCACTTCGACTACATCGCAGCGGAAGTGAGCAAGGGGATAGCCACCGTGGGGCTGAAGACGGGCGTGCCGGTAATCTTAGGGGTTATAACAACGGATACGCTGGAGCAGGCGATAGAGCGCTCCGGGACGAAGGACGGCAACAAGGGCTTCGATGCGGCGGTGAGCGCGATAGAGATGGCGAATTTGGTGAAGGGGATGGGAGCGAAATAAACAAGATACAAGATACAATAACCAAACAAAATTCAAATATCAAATCTCAAAAGCTTGTCCCGTTCACGGTGAACCGTTCAGGGTGAACCCGTGCCACGACACGGGATCAAAAACACCCTTCGGCATGGTTCGGTGGAACTCACCACAAGGGCTCAGGGTAAACAAATTAAAAATAAAAAAAAATAGAGATTTGAGTTTCAACTTTTAATTTTATGTAAAAAATGTAGTTTGGTTGTGGATAAGTGCAATCAAACCAACAGTGGGCTACCATTCCATGCGCACATTTCTAATATCGTGGGCTGATATCAGGGATTTCTTATTTCCTGCCGAAATTAAGCTGAAAATAAAACCAACTTCTCCCATTGTCCGAGGGAAAAACAACATCCATCATATCGCTCAGGGGTGTCCCGGTGCGTGGTACGGAAAGAGCAAAGCCGGAATATTCTACTTTGTGTCCTCCTAAATCCAACTTAATTGGGGTACCTAAACTTTGACCTTCCTGTTCCATCGGATACAGTAGACCCGATTGACTTAGCAAGTAAAACCGCTCATGGCTATCCTGGAAGATTCGAGTGAGAGAGCCTGCTTCTTTCGGGATTTCCCCATCAAACAAAATGGTACCGGATGAAGCAACGATCCGATGTCTGTATTGATCTTTTCCGCCGGTAGTCGCTCCCCTCCTTGTATAGAGAATATGCATTCGGTCTTTCGAATCAAGATAAGCGTCCGTCTGAGCATTTAGATATGGTTCAGGATATTGGTCTGTAGGTATCTCTTCCGCGTAAGAAAGAACTATGATTGTTTCTGATGAGATATCCCTTGTTCGCCAATAGCGGAACGCGTTGAATACCCAACTAACAGATCCAGGTGGTTGCGCATATCCCAGTTCTAACCACGTCACATCCCTGGTTGCAACCAGCGAAACTTGCCCATTTGGACCTGGGAACAAGTAAGTATAAGTATACATGTAATCAAGCTCGTTATTCAGGGTTACCCACTGCGACTGTTCTGGTTTATAGCATGCCCATCGGAACTCTCCCCCCGCTCCTTTACCCCCAAAGCTCAACAGGATATAAAGATTACCACTTGCATCAATACCGCTTGAATAGCGTTGGTGAGTACTCCCTTGATAAATACCAGGGATTACAAATGGTATTACGGTAGATGTCATTACTATCGTTCCGTTTTTAGGTTTTCCCGACCACACCGTACCAATACCGTTCGGCCAACCTATCACGTGTAGTGTTCCGTCGGGAGAGGCCAGTAAATCTACAGGGTTAGCTCCTGTAGCGCCTTGTGCAATAACCACCCATGTACCATCTAATTGTCTTTTGGACAATTCCCATACTCGGCTAGATTCTCCACTACCTTCGACTAGATACACGGTAAAAACGCCGTCTTGAGTGTGAACAATCCTTGTCTGATGTCCCCCCCAAGGGCTATTGAGCGCCGCATTGTTGGTCACAACTTCTATACTTGTCTGACGGGCAAAGGGTTCGGTTTGAAATGGTGTTGACGTAGTGGGCATTGGGCCAGGCGTCGGCTTGGTGGTCGGTGATGGATTTAGTACAGTGATAGAAGACTCACTGGGTGTCGTGGTTGATTCGGTCACAGGAGTAGCAGTAGAACTCACGCAACTGCCCAACAACAAAAGGAGAAGTGCTGGTATCATAAGCCTTGCCTTGAACATTTCTTCGCCCTTATTTCCTCGAGGGAAAATATTTCACCTGCATTATAGTTCTCGAAATGTCATTTAGCAAGGCAATAAAGGCTTCGACGCGGCGGTCAGCGCGATAGAGATGTCGAACCTAATTAAGGGAATAGGGTAGAGTAGTTAGTAGTTTGTAGTTGGTAGTTGGTAGTTGGTAGTTTGTAGTTTGTAGTTGGTAGTTACCATACTTCTCCTTTCCCTTAACGGGAGAGGAGCAAGGTCTGGGTGAAATAAAAGACCAAATCAAAGCTCAAAAGCTTGTCCCGTGCCACGACACGGGGTCAAAGACACAGATTAAAAGTAAAAGATAAAAGAGATTTGAGTATTTATTTTTTATTTTAAGTTAAATATTTTTTACTAAGTGACTTTGTAGACCGTATCGCCGGGGCGGACTTTTTCCGGGACTTTAATGCCGACGGAATCGCCTTTTTTAGCCTTTTTAACGTTCTCGTTATCAATCTGCATCGAGGTAACGTCCATCTCGATATCCGTGGTATGTCCCTTGATATGAATCTTGTCCCCTACTTTCAGCCCGCCGGTCATATCAATACCGGCTACCACCACATGAGCAAAGAAATCGCTCACCTTACCGACCGGTTTTTCCTTCATTTTCCTCCTCCTTAAAGATATGGGGCTTTTTGAGTTTGTGTTAAGGATTATACGCCGAGATTTTTAAGAAATCAATAGGGGGGGATTATAAAAACTCCCTTTAATCCCTCTTTAAGAAAGAGAGAGGCTCGTAAAGGGCACGGATTCTTCACTGCGTTCAGAATGACATAGACTGAGATGGAGATTACCACGTCGTCCCGATTTCACCGGGACTCCTCGCAATGACAGGTCATCTTTTTTGACATGATTTACTAATTGGACATATAATAGGTCTAATTAAGAGATTGAGAGGACCGGACTTTGGCGAAGGCAGATGAAGCGCAGGCAAACGACCTCGAAAAAATAGAAAAACGACTAGAAATGCTGGACGAACGTATCGACAACATCGATTCTATAGTTACTGCCGTTGCCGAGCGGGTGATGAAGCAACCGATTACGTTTTACGTGACCTGCAACCGGTGCGGTCACAAGATAGAAGTAGCCCTTATCGGCGTTGAAAAGCCGACCAAGTAATTTACCGTACAGTGAGAAAGACTTTCCCTGATAATCAGCCATAAGTAAAAGCATATTTAATTAACCGTAATACCAGGAGGCAAGGATGACAATAGCGGCAAGAATCGACCGGACAAAATATAACGCTTTCAAATGGCGCTATGAGTTAAGCATACCTAAAAAACTGGGGCTGGCTTTAGGCGTGGCAATATTGACCGGCTTGCTGGCACAGTTGAGATTCCAGCTGCCGTGGAGTCCAGTGCCGCTGACAGGGCAGACCTTCGGGGCGCTGCTGGCGGGCGTGACACTGGGGACGTGGTGGGGAGGCATCAGCATGGCGCTATACGCAGGACTGGGGGCGGCGGGGGTTCCCTGGTTCCAGGGGTGGAGCGGTGGATTTGCCTATTTAGCCGGGCCCACCGGCGGGTATATCGTGGGGTTTATACTGGCGGCGCTTTTCCTGGGTTATTTAACGGATAAATTCGTAAGGTCGCGCAGCTTTTTAGTCATGCTCGGGCTGATGCTTTTTACCAATTTCATCCTGATATATGTGCCGGGGCTTTTACAGCTTAATCTATGGCTTACTAACGTAAAGGGCGAGCCGGTAGCTTTCGGGCAGCTGCTGACGATGGGAGCGATACCTTTTATAGCGGGGGACGTCACTAAAGCGGCTATCGCGGCGCTGATTGTAAGAGGCATTACGCCTAAAAAAGCCTACGCCAAAGAAACCGACGGTGAAAAGTGGGGGAAGTGGAGATTGCCTTAAACAAAACGGATTAGAGAATAAAGGCGGCGCGCCCAAAAGGCGCGCCGTTCGTTTGATGAGAGCAAAATCCCCCTTAATCCCCCTTTTACAAAGTGGGAGACGGGAAAGGGATGGT
>CAYGVP010000074.1:0-6910 GCA_964353385.1 uncultured Dehalococcoidaceae bacterium | reverse complement strand
AAAAGACCTATGGCTTAAAAGCCGCGATGACCTCCGGCGTCGACCTCCTCCGCGGTCTTGCAAAAATGGCGGGCATGAATATTTTAAACATAAAAGGCGTTACCGATGGACTCGATAGCGATAATGTCGCCCAGGTCAACGGCGCTTTAGACGCTTTAAAGAAGCTCGACCTTGTTATCGTCCATATCGAAGCTCCCGATGAAGCGGGTCATGGTGGACACATCGACGAAAAGGTAAAAGCCATCGAGGAAATTGATGCGCAGGTCGTCAGCCGCTTGCATAACTATAAGGGAGACCTTCGCGTCCTTATCATGCCGGACCACCCCACCCCCATCACCGTACGCACTCACACCCCCGACCCCGTTCCGTTTTTAATCTGGGGTAAAGACATAATTGCCAACGGCGCCGCCCGCTTCACCGAGACGGAAGCCCAAAAGACTGGCGTTTTTATCGGGGAAGGGTATAAAATAATGGGTAAATTAGTAGGGAAGTAATAAACATTATCCATCGAGCATTTGCGTAATTGCGCAAAAGAGTAAATACGTAAGCGGGGCGTTTAAGAGGGGCGCAGCCCCTCTTCCAAAACCCTCCCCCTCTCTGTTTACGGAGAGGGGGACACAGAGGGTGAGGTCGAGATAAAAGAACGCGGTAGTGCGGTATAAAAAGTAAAGTAAAGTCTAGTAAAGTATAGTAAAGGATAAATATGGCTCTAATCGTCCAGAAATACGGCGGCTCCTCGGTGGCGGATGCGGCCAAAATTAAAAACGTCGCCCACCGTATCGTCAAGTCCCGCCAGGCAGGCAACCAGGTCGTCGTCGTCGTCTCTGCCATGGGTGATACCACCGACGATTTAATCAAGATGGCTTACCATATTAACGAGTTCCCCGATAAGCGGGAAATGGATGTCCTCCTCTCTACCGGCGAGCTTGTCGCCAGCACCCTCTTAGCGATGGCTTTACACGGCATGGGCTTTCCCGCTATCAGCCTAAGCGGTGCCCAGGCCGGCATCAGGACAGATGACGCCTTCAACAAGGCCCGTATCACTAGCATCGACCCCGCCCGCATCATGAAAGAGCTGGAAAAAGATAATATCGTTATTGTTGCCGGCTTTCAGGGCGTCACCGGGGAAATGGATATCACCACCCTGGGCCGTGGCGGTTCGGATACTACCGCCGTAGCCTTAGCGGCGGCTATAAAGGCTGAATGTTGCGAGCGTTATACGGATGTTGACGGCATTTACACCACCGACCCCCGCCTCCTGCCGGAGGCGCGGAAGCTCAAAGATATCAGCTACGATGAGATGCTGGAAATGGTAACTTATGGCTTTAAAGCCGTCCAGCCACGCGCCATTGAGCTGGCGGAGTTGTATAACGTTCCCCTGCTGGTGGCGTCCAGTTTCAATGATAACCCCGGTACGTTGATTCACAAAGAGGTGTCTATGGAAATACGCAATAAAGTAAGAGGCATTGCTCATGACCTTGATGTCGCCAAGATAACTGTCGTCGGCATTCCCGACCGCCCCGGCATCGCCGCCCAGATTTTCCTGCCCCTGGCCGAGGCCGGCATCAGTGTCGATACCATCGTGCAGAATGCCAGTATTAAAAATATCACCGACCTTACCTTTACGGTAGCGCAAAGCCAGCTGCCGAATGCCATGGCCGTCGTCGAGCCGATTGCTAAGTCTATCGGCGCCCGTGAATGTGTCGGCGACCCCAAGTGGGGCAAGGTGAGCATCATCGGCACCGGTATGCAGAATGCCCCCGGCTATGCCGCTAAAATGTTTGATGCGTTAAGCAAACAGGGCATTAACATACAGTTAATTACGACGTCCGAAATTAGAATCACCGTTATAATAGAAGAGTCCCGGGTAAAAGATGCCGTTAAGGCTTTGCACCGGGCTTTTGAACTGGATAAAGAAGGCTAGGAAAATATCCAATTTCCAAAATACAATTACCAAACAATACTCAATAATTAAATAACCAATAGCCAAACTCACCTTGCTGTTTGATTACTTGGTTATTGAAATTTGTTTGTAATTTGTATCTTGTTTCTTGATTATTCCGCTAGACCGCTATTACCTCTTTAACTTCGGGCACTTCCTGCTTCAATATCCTCTCGATGCCGTTCTTTAGCGTCATCTTTGAATGCGGACAGCCGGCGCACGCGCCGACGAGTTTTAACTTTACCGTCCCCCCCTCGATGCTCACTAGTTCTACATTGCCACCGTCCCTCACCAGGTACGGCCTTACCTTATCTAAAACATTCTTCACTTTTTCTTGCATTTTAAGCTGGACTCCTTTAATATTTATACAAGGTTTCTATATAAAATTCTATCTGCAACCAGATTATTTGTCAAACAGGGTTGTTTTAGTCTAAATCCCCTTGAATGACTCATCATGCTGATGTAGAATATATTAATTTAAAAATTATCTTTTTCGGGGACTTATATGGTGCGTAAAGAAGGAAAACAATTAAGATTCAAAGAGCAGCGCAGCAAAGAAGCTATCGATATGGCGATGCAGGCGCGCTGGCAGGACGCCGTCAAAATCAACAAGGAAATCCTCGCTGCCTTTCCTGATGACGTCGATGCCAACAATCGCCTCGGCCGGGCTTATATGGAGCTGGGACAGTACAAGTTGTCCCGCGAAGCTTACAAGCGGGCGGTTGAGCTTGACCCCTATAATCCCATCGCCAGCCGCAACATCCGCCGCCTCAACGACCTTAAGGGTGCGGGTAAAATTGAAATTGAAACGGATAAAGTCGAACCTGACCATTTTATCGAGGAAATCGGCAAGACTGGCGTGGTTACCCTTGAAGAACTGGCGCAAAAGGAAAAGCGCGCCAGCACCGTAGCCGGGGATAAGGCGGTCTTAAAAGTTCAGGGCTCCTTCCTCGTCGTGGAAAACTCCCGCGGCGAATATCTCGGCAGGGTTGAAAAGAAGCATGCCCCGCGCCTTATCAGGCTGATGCTCGGCGGCAATAAATATTCCGCCGCCGTCGTTAAGTCCACCGCCGAGGGAATGACCGTCATGGTACGTGAGACCTTTCAAGACCCCTCGCAGGTCGGCAAGCTTTCTTTCCCTCCCAAGGGTTCGGAAGAGTTCCGCGCCTATGGAAGCGATAAACTCACCAAAATCGAAGGGGAAGAAGAAGAAGAATCCGGCTATACCATTATCGGCGGCGATGAAATAGAAGTGCTGCCGGAAGAAGCGGAAGAAAAAGAAGACGATACGGGCAACGAAGACGAATAGGAGTAACTAAATGGTTTCTGGCAATGTCAAACCTGTCAACATTGAAGATGAAGTAAAAAGCTCTTACCTCGATTATGCCATGAGCGTTATCGTCTCCCGCGCCCTCCCGGATGTGCGCGACGGCTTAAAGCCCGTCCACCGCCGCATCCTTTATGCCATGAACGAAATGGGTTGTCATTTCAGCGGGCCCACCCGCAAGAGCTCCCGTATCGTCGGCGATGTCATGGGTAAATTTCACCCGCACGGTGACGCCTCTATTTATGATGCCATGGTGCGTATGGCGCAGGACTTTTCCATGCGCTATCCCTTGATTTACGGCCAGGGCAACTTCGGCAGCGTGGATAATGACCCCCCCGCCGCCATGCGCTATACCGAGGCCAAGCTGGCGAAAATTGCCGAGGAAATGCTCGTCGACATTGAAAAAGAGACCGTCGACTTTATACCCAACTATGATGATAGCCAACAGGAGCCTACCGTGCTTCCCGCCCGCCTCCCCAACCTCCTCCTTAACGGCAGCGCCGGCATCGCCGTCGGCATGGCCACCAATATCCCTCCCCATAACCTCGGCGAGGTCTGCGACGCTATCACTCATCTCATCGAGAATCCGCAAGCTGCCGTCGAAGAGCTATGCAAATACGTCAAAGGCCCCGATTTCCCCACCGCCGGCATCATCCAGGGACGTGAAGGCATCAGCAATGCCTATGCCACCGGCCACGGTAAAATCGTCGTCCGCGCTAAGGCGCATATCACCAGTGTCTCCGCTGTTGGCAAACGCCAGATTATTGTCAGCGAGCTTCCCTACCAGACCAATAAAGCCGCCCTCGTTGAGAATATCGCCGACCTTGTTAGAGATAAAAAAATTGAAGGCATCGGTGACCTCCGGGATGAGTCCGACCGGCAGGGAATGCGCATCGTCATCGAGCTTAAAAGAGAGACCCAGCCCCAGGCGGTCCTTAACAACCTTTTTAAGCACACCGCCATGCAGTCGTCCTTCTTCGTCAATATGCTCGCCCTGGTAGACGGCCAGCCCAGGGTTATCAGCCTTAAGGAAGCCCTCCAGCGCTATATCGATTTCCGCCGCGATGTAACCACGCGGCGCTCTAAATTTGAATTGAAACAGGCCAAGGCGCGCGCTCACATCCTCGAAGGCTTAAGAATCGCCCTCGATAAAATTGACGCCATCATCAAGACCATCCGCGAGTCGGAGACCGCTGAAGCCGCCCGTAAAAACCTGATGAGCCGGTTCGGCCTTTCCCAGCTTCAGGCGCAGGCAATCCTTGATATGCAGTTGCGCCGCCTCGCCAGCCTGGAAAGACAGAAGATTGAGGACGAATATGCCGAGGTCGTCAAGACCATCGCCTACCTTGAAGACCTGCTGGCTAATCCCAGGCGTATTCTCGCGGTAATCAAAGAAGACGTGACCCAGCTTAAATCAAAGTATGGTGATAAGCGCCGCACCGAGATTCTCGAGCAGGGCAAGCTTGATTTTACCGAGGAAGACCTTATCCCCCATGAAAGAGTCGTCGTCACTTTGAGTTCCCGCGGCTTCATCAAGCGGATACCTTCCCGTCTTTATGCTCTGCAGCACCGCGGCGGCAAGGGCATTATCGGGCAGGTCACTCGTGAAGAGGACGCCGTCATGATATTAACGGTGGCGGATACCCACGACGACCTGTTTTTCTTTACTGATAAAGGCAAGGTCTATTATCTCAAGTGCCATGAAATTCCCCCTGGCTCAACCCGTACCTCCAAGGGCTTGGCTATCATCAACCTCATATCCATCACCGAGGGCGAAAGGGTCACGGCTATGGTAGCCACTACCGGTCTTATGAAGGGCACCTTTATGGTGATGGCGACCAAGCTGGGCGAGGTAAAAAAGACTCCGGTGGATAATTTCACCGTGGTGCGCAGCAGCGGCTTGATTGCCATGGATTTACCCCCGGGCGATGAGCTCGTGGCCGTCTCTTTGGCTACGGATAAAGATGATGTCCTGCTGGTCACCCGTAAAGGCCAGTCGATACGCTTTGACGTTAAAACCCTGCGCTCTGCCTCCCGCACCTCCGGCGGCGTGCGCGGCATGCGCCTCGCTCAAGGCGATGCTGTCGTCAGCATGGACCGCGCCGATAAAGACGGCTATGTCTTTGTAGTGACGGAAAACGGCTACGGCAAGGTTACCCCGGTGGAACAGTATCCCCGGCAGCACCGCTCCGGTAGCGGCGTGCGCACTTTCAAGATTGTCGATAAGACCGGCGACGTTACCGCCGCCCGCGTCGTGAATCTAAAGCAGCAGGTCATGCTCGTCTCCGCTGAAGGCATGATGACCCGCACTCCTGTCAAGGAAAGTGACCCACGCAAGGGCATTACCACCCAGGGCAGAAGCACCCAGGGCGTCAGGGTAATGACATTAGACCCCGGCGACCGCCTTGTGGCTATCACTACCTTCGAAGAAGAGAAAGAAGAAAAATAGCCGTTTTTAGGGATTGTTAATAAACAGAAAGCCGTGACATAAATCGTCACGGCTTTCTTCTTTATCCATACTGACTCCGGAATCCAAGTCTTTTCCAAATCGGGGCGTCTAAGAGGGGTGCAGACCCCTCTTCTAAATTAAATCCCCCTCTCCAAACAGAATAATAATAGTTCTGCTTGTTGCACTGTTTGGAGAGGGGGTAAGGGGTGAGGTAAAACAACTCTCGGCATTATTTTGTCCCGCACACCTCCGTCTGTTCCAGCCCGCAGATGTTGCAGGCATTATTCCGGCAGTCCGGCGTAACCTCTCCGGCAATCGCTTTCTGGTATTCTCGCTTTAAAAACTCTTCGCTAATCCCCGTATCTATATGAGACCATGGTAGTATTTCTTCTAAAGACCGCTGGCGGTTGGCATAAAATCCCGGTTCCAGTCCGCTTTCTTTAATAGCCTGCAGCCATTTGTCATGGTGGTAATGCTCGCTCCACGCATCGAATTTACACCCCAGTTCCCAGGCGCGTTTAATCACCTTACCCAACCGCCTGTCCCCCCGCGCCATCACCGCCTCCAGCAGGCTGACTTGCGGGTCTTGCCAGGACAGCTTTATGCCCTTGCGCTGGAGTCCTTGCTGAAGTATCTCCTGCCTGGCTTTTAATGACGCCTCGTCTAACTGTGCGCTCCACTGGAACGGCGTATGCGGCTTGGGCACGAAGGTGGCTACGCTTACCCTTATCATCGGCTTCCTGCCGCTTGCCTTTTTCCCCTCCGCCCGCACCTTTTCCACTAGACTTATGATGCTTGAAACGTCTTCCGGCGTCTCGGTAGGTAGGCCGACCATGAAATATAGTTTGAAGCTCGTCCAGCCCCGCTCGAAGGCTTTGCCCGCCGTCTCTAGCAGGCTTTCGTCCGTAATCTTTTTATTGATGGCGCTTCGCAGTCTTTCGCTGCCGGCTTCCGGGGCGAACGTTAGCCCCGTCCGACTCCGCGTGGGCAGCGATTCAACCAGCCTCACCGAAAATTCGTCGAGCCGCAGGCTGGGCAGCGATAGGGTGAGTTTGGGATAGCGCTCCGCCAGCTTGCCTACCAGTTTGTCGATTCCGGAATAATCGCTGGTGTTCAAGGATACCAGCGATATCTCGTCGTAGCCGCAGTTGCTTATAATCTCCCCCGCCGCTTTTATCACTTCTTCCTGTGG
>CAYGVP010000073.1:0-7024 GCA_964353385.1 uncultured Dehalococcoidaceae bacterium | reverse complement strand
CTCGGAAAGCTCAAGAGGCAGCTAATGCGGCTAGAGCCGCCGCTGAAACTGCCGCTAAATCTGCCCAGAAAGCGGCCTCTGATGCTACTAAGAAAGCAGAGGATGCTGCCAGGAAAGCTGTCGAGGCAAGCGAAGCTGCCAGGCTCGCCGCAGAAGAAGCTACCAGAGTTGCTGAAGAAGCCGTCGCCGATGCAATTCGCAAAATGGAGGAATTGGAGCAAGCTGCCAAAGCAGCTGCTGCGGCCGCTGAAAAAGCTGCTGAAGAAGCCGCCGCCCGCGCTCAAGAGAAAGCTACACTGGCGACGCAAGCGGTTCAGGAAGCTATTGAAGCGGCTGATGCTGCGGGTAAAGTGGCGGATGAAGATGCCAAAGAAGCTAAAGCTGCTCAGACTGCCCTTGCCAAAAAACTATCGGCGGAAACAGCCAACAAAACCGAGCAGTCAGGCAGAAAAGCCAAACGTTCTGCTGCCGCCGCTTATCAGGCCGCTGATACCACTCAGATAAAAGCCCAGGCCGCCGATAGCGCTGGTGACGAAGCTCTTAATACCGCCGCCTTGGTTTCTGGTCGAATCGCTGAAAGGACCGAGGAAGCTGGTAGAGAAGCTAAAGATGCAGCCGCCAAAGGTCTCCAGGTAGTTGATAAAACACGCAAGAAAGCCGCGCAAGCTGATGTTGCTGGTGATGAAGCTCTTGAAGCCGCTTCCCAGGCATTGCACCAGATGGTCATGCAGGCTGAGGCTTTATCCAAAGCTGCCGAGGCTGCGGCGGATGCCGCTAGAAAAGCCTCTTTGGAAGCTGAAAAAGCCGCTAAAGAAGCAGCGCGTAAAGCGGAAGCTGCTGTTAAAGCTGCTACTGCTGAAGCTGCTCAAAAAGCTGAAGAAGCCAAGAGAGCTGCTGAATCTGCTAGGGTTGCCGCTGAAGAAGCCGCTAAACGGGCTGAAGAGGTATCTCGAGCTGCTAGAGCCGCCGCGGAAGAAGCCAGGCGGGCTACTGAAGCGGCTGCCGCTAGAGCGGAAGAGTTAGCTAGACAGGCTATCACTGCTGCCGAAAAAGCTACTAGAGCTGCTGAACAAGCTGAACTTAAAGCTGCCGAAGCTATGCCGAAAGCAATGGTGAAAAAGTTACTTGGTTCCTGGGAATTTATCATATTTATCATCGTCATCATGCTGGCTGCGATTTTCAGCGCGGTAGCTATCAGCGTCGGTATCGCCGGCTTTAATATTGGATTATAATAACTGAACGTAACGTAGTTTAAATAATAGCGAACCGTAGGGAAGGACTTTTTCAATGTTCGATAGTCCTTCCCTAACCTTTTAACGTTATAAACGTTATATATTATAATAATAGACTAATAGATGTTGATATTTGTGATAAAATAATTTGATAAAGACTGCCTGAAGGCATTCTTTATAAGGAGTAGCTCTAATGAATAAAGATCCAAAGAAACCAAGTGATGCTTCAACGGCAACTGAAGAAATTCAGCCCAAGATAATGACTAAACCTCTCCCGATGATTCTCGATGAACTCGAGGATTATATCAAAAGGGTTGAGGTAGCCGTAAAATTAGCCCAGGCTGCCGCTAGGGACTCCCGCGCCGCCGCCGAATCGGCTAGAGAGAGCGGTGAAAAAGCTGCTGATGCTGCCAAGAAGGCCGCCGAAGCTGCTGTAGCTAAAGTAAGAGATGAAGCTGCCAGAAGAGCTGATGCCCTGAATGATAGAATATCCGAGGTGTCGGAAAACCTCGATAGCCTTGTGGATAGGGTCAAGCATGAAGTCATCGCTCTGGATGGAGCTTTCCTGGCTCTCAAAGATAAGCATATTGAGCAGTCTCCTTTCTTCAAGAGCAAATAACACCTGGCTTTGTTGAAAAATACACTTCAACCATAGCACAATGACTGGCTACTTGATTATAAAGAAGTAATTACTTCTTCTAAAAAGGCTGGTTGTTTTTCGTAGATCTTTGTGCTCGAAGATAGGTGTTTCTTAAAATCTATAGTTTACCTGTTATTATTTTAACATTACATGTTAGCGACTATTTTTGTAATTCCTATCTTCGCTATCGTATTTGACATCGTTCTCTACACTTAGGTAAATTAAATTAGTCTACCGAATTACCCTGAAGAAAATGCTATAATAGATGCAGGAGATAATATTTGACTGGATTTAAAAACTGGTTTCTTGAGACCCGTCCACAGTTCCTGATTCTTTCTTTCGTATTAGCTTTCTTAGGTACGGCCGTTGCCTGGTACGACGGCAATATTGGTATCTGGCACGCCTTGCTTGCTGGCTTCGGGCTAGTGCTTACTCACGCCAGCGTTAATATCCTTAATGATTATTTCGACTTCCGTAGCGGGATAGACCTGGCTGCTAAAAGGACTCCCTTCAGTGGCGGAAGCGGTATTCTCCCCGCCAATCTACTAATGCCGCGTCAAGTCCTCTGGCTGGGTATAGCTGCCTTCGTTCTTGCAGTGCCGATAGGCATTTACTTTATCGTCATCCGCGGCTGGCTGCTGCTCCCTTTACTGATTGTTGCGGCTTTCTTTATTGTCCTCTATAGTCCCGTTATCCTCAAACGCCCCTGGCCGGAGTGGGTAGCTGGCACTGGACTCGGCGCACTACCCATACTGGGAATGTACTTTATTCAGTACGGGTCCTATACTTCCCATGCCGTGGTAGCCTGCGTTCCCTCCGCTTTCCTGGTGCATAATCTACTCCTGTTTAATGAATTTCCTGATGTAGAAGCAGATAAGCTGGCTAATCGCAAGACAGTACCTATCACCTTCGGGAAAGATAAAGCTGCTGTCTTTTATACCGCCGTGAATATAGCTGTGTATATCTGGATTATTATTTGGGTTGCCGTTAAAGTGATGCCCGTCTGGACGCTACTGGCATTACTTACTCTTCCGCTCGCTTTTAAAGCCATCGATGGCGCTATCCACCATACCAGTATGCCCAAATTAATGCCTGGAATGGCGGCCAATATTATGTCTGTCCTGTTGACTCAACTATTAACAGGCATCGGATATATTATCGCTCACGTTACAGGATAACTTTATGGAAAGTACCCCCACCCGCCAAACACCCCGACCGCTGCATGGCATGTTTAATGCCGTCCCGCCTCGTTATGACGTCATCAATCGCATTATCACCCTGGGAATGGACAAGCGATGGCGCCGTTTGGCATCTAAAACCTGCCTTGAGAATAGACCGCAAGCAATACTCGACCTCGGCTGTGGTACCGGCGACCTTACTATTAATATCGCCCGTCTGGCAGTAAAAGATACCGAAATTGTAGGACTTGACTATAGTCAGCCGATGCTGGAAAAAGCGCAAAAGAAATCTATGAGAGCCGGCGTCGCGGAGCTAATCCGCTTTATTCAAAGCGATGCTACCTCACTCCCCTTCCCTGATGCTCATTTCGACTGCGTGGGGATTTCTTTCGCTTTCCGTAACCTTACTTATAAAAATCCTTTAGCTCTCGCCCACCTCGCCGAGGTAAAAAGAGTTATAAAACAAGGCGGACGCTATGTTATCGTTGAATCAAGCCAGCCGAAAAACCCCTTGATAAGGGCGCTATTTCATCTTTATTTGCGAATTTTTGTGGCACCAGTAGGAATAATGCTCTCCGGCAACACGAGTGCCTACCGTTATCTGGCAGAATCAGCCAGGAGATTCTATTCTCCATCGGAAGTCAGAGATATATTGTTGGCGGCAGGCTTCCGGGATGTTCGTTATCGCGCCTTGTTCTTTGGTGCGGCGGGAATACACGTAGCTGTAAAGTAATTAAATCTGGTGCTCGATATGATGTTCCCGCAGCGTATTCAGTGCCGCGAAAAACTCCCGCATCATTACACTTATTGGGTACATGCCCTTGTCTGTGACACGCAATATATTGTCCCCACCCACCACCCCGAAAGCTTTCAAAAAAGCGAGCTCCAGCCGCAGCTTGTCTCTAATATCTTTTCCGAAACGCTGCCGGAACGCTTCTCTATCCAGCTTCAATCCGAAGAGTTTTGTCAATAGGTAGTAGCGTTGCTCTTCCTTCTCTGATAGTTTCCGCCACCCTACTATCGGAAGGTGCCCGGAAGTTGTAAAATCATGATAGCGTTCCAGAGAAAAGGAATTGACATAGAAATTCCCCTGCACGATGCTCACCGAACCGGCGCCTATGCCTATATAGTCGTCCGACTCTATAATATATTCGTCAATCATGCGCTCGCCGCGGGAAAAACACCATGCCGTAGAAGCTTTGTATCCGCCGTGATATAGTTCTCTTAAAATAACTTTGTAGAACTGCTTTTCACGGGGGTTGTCTACCCGGTTGAACCGGCGCTCTATAGCGTCCTTTTTATGTGGCGAAGCCATAAGCGGGTAGAATGTTGCTTGGTCGATATCGAGTTCTTTGAACACTGCCACGTCTTTCGCAAACTGTTCTATTGTTTGGCCTGGAAAATTAAACACGAAGTCCACATTCACCGTATTAAACTGCCCTTCGGCCATGAGTAAACTTCTCTTAACTTCTTCAGCTGGACCGTTAATCCTCCCCATCGTTTTCAAGACCTGCTCATCGAAGCTCTGTACCCCTATTGAAAGCCGATTAACCCCGTATTCCTTTAGAAGCTCGATGTTGCTAGGTGTCAATTCTCGCGGCGTTGTTTCCAGAGAAATCTGTCTTACCTTGAATTGCTTGCGCAGGAGTTTGATAAATTCACCGAGTTCGTCCATGAGCACCGTGGGCGTGCCGCCGCCGAAGTAGATATCTATGAAGCTGAAACCACGCTCCCTATACATATCCAGCTCTTGCTTTAGGTCATTGAAATAGCGGCGCGCCAGGTCTTCCTGGAATAGGTAACGGTTAAAACAGCAGAACGGGCAAAGCGAGCGACAGAATGGAATATGTACGTAAAGCGATATCGCTTCAGGGTTAACTTTTAGGGTGAACCCCTCCCCTTTTCCCAGCCTTTCCGTATAAACCAGAGAATCATCGATGGGATGAAGGCGGCGGAATTTACGCCCTTCTCTTCTGGTAACAGCACTGACTATTCCCGGGATCATATAAATATAAAATTATCCTTGCAGTGTAGGAATATTGATACCTCAAAAATGATACCACAGGGAAGTAACTTTAGCTATCATATGATCCAAATAGCTTGGGAAAAAGGGTGTTGAAGGAATATAAAATTATCAATAAGGGAAAAATCAGGTATCAGGATTTATACTTAAGCTAATATTCCGGCCGTTTCTTTCTCGTCAAGCGGGTTCTGACATAGCCGGTATTGAAGGCTTTTACTGCTGTGGGGCAGAACTGGTCTCCGGCTTTGTTAGCAAGTTCGGCGAATGCCTGCTGTTGCGTCATGGCATGCTTGTAACTGTGTTCCGTGGTCATGTTATCGAAAGCATCGACTACCGCTATCAATCGAGCCCCTATGGGTATATTATCGCCGTGCAGACCCTGCGGATAGCCGCTGCCATCATATCTCTCATGATGATAAAGTATCAGTAAGCTAGCTTCTTTTAAAAAGGGTATATCCCTTAATATTTCGTAACCTACGATGGGGTGCTTCCTTATCATTGTCCATTCTTTTTCGGTAAGCGGTTCGACCTTGTTCAATATGTTGTCGGCGATGCTGAGCTTACCGATATCATGAAGCAGAGCGGCATATTCTAAATTTTGCTGTTGCTGTTTAGAAAGCCCCAGTTCCCTGGCTCCCATCAATGCATATTCCATCAGTCGTCTGGAGTGGCCGCCGCCGCTTGTCTCCTTGGCGTCCGCCAGTGACACCAGAGCTCTCACTGTGCTTTTATATGAGTGAATCAGGTCATTATTCGTTCTATGGCCTTCAAAAGCTGTTGTGCTGATATTAGCGACTTCCAGTATCGTATTCAGGTCACGTTTGGTGAAAATGGCTCCGGTGGGTTTATTAAGAGCTTCGATGACCCCGAAAACTTTCCCCCCGCTGATTAATGGTGCGGCCAGGGCGTGCCTTGTTCTAAAACCGGTAGCGTCATCGAGAAGTTTATAGAAACCGCTGTTTTTTTCTGGATTATTGACCATCATAGGCTTGCCGTTGCGCATTACCCAGGCGGAAATACTTGATTGACGCGCGGCATGCAGGTGTTTCAGTTGCCCGGCCGAAGGGCCGTCTGCAGTCTGAAAATATAGCTCCCCCTTGTTATCGACGTCTAATAAAAGCAAACTGGAAGCCATCGAGTATAAGGAGTTTTGTGTAAGGCTTACTACGTTGGCGACTATCTTGTCTTCTTTGTCTTCAGGCTTGACCTTCAGCCAGATCTTATCAAGTAAATCGGGCTGTTTGGCTCTAACTTGTTCCGCTAACGTTTGTAGGTTCGGCATTTTCTTACCTTGGTATTGATAATATCTATTAACACTTGTAATCTATGCTATTTTGGCAGTAACATTATAAAGCTTTAATAAATATTTAAACGGTAAATCTAAATAATCCGTAACAATTGAAAGCTTTAAAGCTGGAAATAGATTCAGGCAATCGGTTGCGTAAATCTCATTACAGTGTTTGGAGAGGCAACAAAAACTTGATATTGTGTAATATAATCAAATCTGGTTTATTTTTTCTTTGACCCGCGCCACAATCTCGGACATGGTTTCGCCCGTCTTTTCGTTAATGACTATATCTGCATGATGGTCGTGAGGTGTTTCGGTAATATTCAATATCACCAGCCTGGCGCCGCCTCGTTTAGCCAGCAGGGGCATTTGCGCTGCGGGATAGACCACCAGCGACGACCCTGCGGCTATAAAAAGGTCGCAGGCAGCAGACCGTTCGCCTGCCTCACGCGTTTCTCTCTCCGGCATCGACTGGCCGTAAGCTACGGTAGCCGGCTTTAAAATGCCTTTGCAGCTGCCGCACCGGGGCACCTTTTCGCCGGCCAGCATTTTCTCGTGAGCGTAGTCCCGGGGGTACCGCCGACCGCATTCCAGGCAGTCCACCCAGTGCATCGTGCCGTGGAGTTCCAGCACTTTCTCTTTCGGCGTGCCGGCTTTCTGTTG
>CAYGVP010000072.1:0-7171 GCA_964353385.1 uncultured Dehalococcoidaceae bacterium | reverse complement strand
TAAGCTCGGAATTGATATCGCCCTTCGCGGAAAAATGTCAATTTGCTACCGTAAAATTCTCCCCGCTTGACCGCCGTGGGGATACCCCGGGGACAAAATCGCCGAGAGTGGCTCGGCCCGCCTCGCACAAATAAATCGGAAACGAAGAGGTTTGATTCCATTGCCTCATTTCTCGATGATCTTATACTGATAGAATATCGTGTTGTAATATTCCCTGATAAAAAGATTATCGCCGAAAATCCGGATGCCGTGGGCGTGATGCTCTAGAGGGATTTCGCCAAGCAAAACACCGGCCGGGCTATAAATCTCGAGCTTGTAGGCGTCCCCTTTTACGACCTTAGGCTGGGTGGGCAAAATTCGGGAGACGGCAGCATCCGTCGTTACGACCGAGCCGCCTGAACCCATTTCTTCCTTGGTTAGCTGGCGGCGCAGTGTGATGACCCAGATTCTGCCTTTTCCGTCCGCGGCGATCCCATTCGAGACCATATTCATCTTTGGGCCCTGTACGCCCCTGTAGCCTCTCCCCCGGCTGATGAATCCCTTTTCGATGACATCCGTCCCATAAGTGAGAGGCCTGTCCGCTTGCCAAAGAGGCCGACCATCTGGCGCATATTTTTCGATTCTATTCTGGAGCTGGAAGCTCAAGCAAATGTTCTTCTCCGCGTCTGTATCAAGATCGAATCTGTTGGCGTGCCAACTGGTATTTCCATCCTTGTAATCAGTAGCTTCTCCAAAGGAAGCGTTGACCTTTCCATTCAGATCAAGTGTCTCCAAGAGCTTGGGAAGCTTTTTCACCGTGCCTATCGCGAGCCCATAATCAAGAGAGCCACCTCTGACAATTAGACCGGTCTTCAACAGCCGGATCCTGCCCGTAGAAAAAGCGCGGAATTTGATAGCCCTCAAGGGCTTTCCTTCAGACGAAAGGACCTCAATTCGCCTAGTCCTCACATCGAAAACGAACAGGTTATCCTCGGAATCAATATCCATGGAGCTCGCCGCTTGGAACTCTCCTGGGCCTTGTCCCTTCCTACCGATTGTCTTGATGAACTTTCCTTCTGAATCGAGTTTTTGAATCCGGTTGTTGCCGGAGTCGAGGATATAGAGATTCCCGGCCGAATCCTGGACGATGTCGGAGGGCTCATTGAACGACAGATTCTCTTCTGCATCAAGCCCGCCGATTGTTCGAACCAATTCCAGCTTGACTTCCGGATTGGCGCCCCATTGTCCGCCTTTTTCATTGTGGATGACGCGGACGCCGTTCACCGTCTCAATTTTCTGTGCTCCGACAAGGATCGAGAAGAGGAATAAAGCCCCAAGAATTATCGATCTGATATTTGGGACGTTTCGTAGCATTTTTTCCCCAGACGGCTGTTTGTCAAGAGAATAGCACTATTAGAAAAGTGAGTCAAATACGGACAGCAGACCCTTCCCTCTATACCCCCCTGTGGACAATTTGGGGACAAAGACAAGCCTCTCCCTCTTTGTCACTCATTTGTCACAGGAAGATGCCTAAAGTCGCCTAATTCCAGCTATGAGAGCCTAAAGAAAAGCCAAGAAAATAAGGGACGAATTGCTATATTTGACACCGGAAAGTGAATCTCATAGAATTTGACCGGGAGGGGATCAAAAATGAAAAGGATTTCACTCTTACTAGTGGTGTCGATTTGTTTATTATCTATTGCCGTCTTATCCGTTCAAGGGGCTCAGCAACCCATTAAGCCGATGAGCGCCATATATTCAATTGTCACTCGTAATAGAAGCCCGAGAGTTAATCCGGGGGGAAAAGTAGAGATCGAGATTTTTCTATCTGGTCACGGCGTGCCCGACAAAAACAAACTAAATATTCAATGGTCATCGCCGTACATCATAAATAAGAAAGACCCAGGCAACGTGATACTTTGCCTAGGTTCCATCGATGATAAAACAGGCAAACCATCGAAAACAGTGGAACTACCTAGGCCGATAGATAAAATTGGCATGATAATTAACTTGAATAAACTTGTCTTTAAAGAAATGCCGTCTCTGGCCAGGAAGGGGGATAAAGAAGCTATCGAAACCGAGCTCAGACCTGTGGTCAGCGAATACGCATGGAATGAAACGACAGGAGGGTTTGACCCGCCAATTTTGTTAAAGGTCAATATAGCTGAGGATGTTCCACAAGGGGATTACGACATATAATTCACCTTTACCTATGGCAATGAGCAGAACTTATCGCAAGACCACAAGAGCGTTCAATTTCATATAACGAGCTGGTGGGAGCGAAATCAAGGATGGGTGACGCCGATCGGTGTTTCTATAGCTTTTATCTCATTGCTGATAGCCACCATAGGAATAATCTACAGGGTATCTCATCCGGAATAGACCTCTCTCCCTGTGTGTCCGCCACATAGACATCACGGAGTCAATAATAGACCCCTCCCTGCTTGTCCCCATTTGTCCCCAAGGTACTCCAGAGCCGTGAACACAGGAAGAGGTCTGCCACGACTTTCCAGACTAGTCCCATAGCCTGGAAAGAGTGATAAAGGCCGGATCAACGCTGCCGTATCGCGGAAAGGGCGGGGGAGGGGGCGGCAGTCCAGACGACGCTGAATTTGGTAGGTATCGATTTTTTAGCCGGAGACCGCGATAGCGCGAGGAGAATGTATTACTATATCAAGGCTTTGGACGATTTTATATAGACAGCGGGGATAACGGGCGTTCTCTGCTGTCCAGAGCACTTTATTCTTCAAGTTGACATCGGCCCCATCGTTTTTATAGTATCATATTATCCAGGACAAAACGTTGGAGCCTCAGGGGAATACTAGCGGATGAAAACAAGGCAAGACCACTATCCAACGGAAGATTTTCTTGTGCAAGAATTCTGTTCGGCTCTTGCGTCTAATGAAACCCCATGGGGGAAGGTAAATCTTATTAGAGAATTCAATTATCTTAGAGGGCGGACTGATGTAGTTGTCGTAGACCGGAATAATAACGTTTTAGCTTTTGAACTCAAGCTGAGGAAATGGGTCCATGCAATGCAGCAGGCGTATAGGAATACTTGCTTCGCCCATCATTCCTACGTTGTACTCCCCGAACCCACGGCAAAACTCGCTCACCGATATTTCCGCGAATTTGAACGAAGGTCAATAGGCCTCTGCTCTATCAAGGATGGGTCAGTAGTGATCTTGGTACCTGCCGTACATCAGAAACCTATTCAACCATGGTTGTCTAATTTTGCGGCCTCGAAAAGCGGGAATGGCACTAGCAATGAGTCCACAGGCTGAACTTGCAGATGTTGCAAGGTCTATTTGTGCATCTGAGGGATTGAATTTCGGCCGAGATATTGATGGAGGAGTATTTAAGAGGGTTTTCCTTGTCGAACAGCGTGGGAATGAAGTCTATGCTCTTAAAGTAGTTATTGAGGCTTCTCGCCGTACAGCTCGTGAGATTGCGGCTCTGCAGCGCTGCAATCATCCAAACATCGCCCGTTTGCATCGTGTAGGCAAGCATTACTATCAAGGACGTGTCTATGACTACATGATTGAGGAGTTTTTATCAGGAGGGACGCTAACTTATCGCCTTGAGCAACTTGGAAGACTCAACAATGAGCAGACATTGAATCTCGGCAAGAAAATGATAGGTGCGATTATACATCTTTCAGGAATCGGACTTGTGCACAGAGATATTAAGCCTGATAACATAATGTTTAGAGAAAACGGTTCTGTCCCCGTTTTGGTTGACTTCGGTCTGGTTAGGGATTTAACCGCTTCTTCTCTTACGGAGACATGGGCTGCTAGAGGGCCGGGCACACCTTATTACTCGGCTCCTGAGCAGCTCAATAATCAAAAATCGCTGATTGATTGGCGTACAGACCAGTTTTCGCTTGGCGTCGTACTCTGCTGGGCCAGATTTGGAACACACCCCTTTAAGCACAGAAATGAGACAGACTTCTCGGTTGCCACAGTGGAACGCGTGGCGAGACGCGGGAATAGAAATACCGATATCTTAACTCAGATTTGCCAATCTGGTCTGCCATGCTTAGAAAAGATGACTCGCCTATGGCCTGTTCAAAGGTACAGATTGCCGGAAGAACTCTCTCAGGATTGGATAAACCAAGGATAAAACCATGGCCGTTTATCATCAAATGGGTCATAACTCTCTCAACCTTTTAAGAGAAAGTAATCTTGCTTTATACAAGGGGGCTATTCTAAGCCCCGTCAATGAGGATGAAGAGCATCTTCAAGCTGCTATTCAAAATCGGAGTACTGAAGATTTTGAGATGATTTTTGATCCCCAACTCTATTATCCATCAGTTGAAAGAGGCAAGCTTCCTGAGTGGGGATACTTTCCATCTGATGTTGATACGGCTGACCAGACTTCGATTCGATGGTGGAGAAGGATAATAATAGAACTCGCCAAAACTGTCCGACGCCTTCGCCCGCAATCATCTTGTTCTCCAGCTGTTGTTCCGCTAGTCTATTCAGACGCCTATTATTCACTAAATCAGCAAATAGCGTCTTTTTTTCAGGAGCGTCTATCAACGCATGGGATAGCTGCGATTCAGACATTGATTGTGCATCTCCCGACGCTTACAGAAAGAACAAGATCAGCAGAAATCGCATCAATTGCCTCTTCGGGTTCAATTAATAGAGTCTTCTTGGTACTCATATCGGATGTCCCTCCAAGGCCTGAGCTTCAGAATACTGAGGAAATCCAAGGAGCTATGAGACTGATACGATTTCTTACGGAAGCCGGTATGCAAGTCATGGTAGGTTACACGTCGAGTGACCTAATTCTGTGGAAATTCGCAGGTGCCCAAGATTGTGCTAGTGGTAAATTTTTCAATCTACGGCGTTTCACACCATCCAGGTTTACAGTGCCGCCAGAAGGGGGTGGTCAACTTCCCTATTGGTTTGAGGAATCAATGATGGCATATCTTCGAGAATCGGACTTGGCACGAGTGAGGAGAGCAAACCTTCTCTCTGATAGTAGCCTAACAAATCCATTTGCGGCCCAAATCCTTGAGCAATTGGATATTTCACCTAGTACGCCGTGGTTAGGACTAAGTTGGAGGCAATATCTCTATTGGATCTCAGATTTTGAGCATCGCTTCTCTCAAGGAAGAATAGATGCGAACACGTTTTTATCGAATGCAGAAAACGTTTGGCGTCAGCTTGAGGAACAGGGCATCCTAATGGAAGAACGTCAAAATGATGGAACTTGGCTGCGTCAATGGAGAAGGGCAGTTCTGGAAGCTTTTAGAAGCTAGCCTGCAACATCACTCCGCGAACCGTACGTCTATAATGGTTCAAGTCCTTCGCTTATGAGAATTCCCCTCTTTCCTATTCGCCTATCCCATTGAGGCAATTATCCGGCTCCCGCCGTCTATTTCAGGCTCGGAAGGCCAGGGCTTAAGTCCGGCCTCCATTCGCCTCTATATTAGAACTCTGGTGTTTGAACACGATACCTATTTAGATAATCAAAGTAGCTACGTTCTTTTATCGATGGCCTAAAAATGGGACCTGTAAATACTTTGTGTATGACTTCAGCCATATCACAAATTTGGCGGAACTGGAATGCGTTCCAATCTGTATCAGTTGGCTCATCAATAATATGAAGATGCACTTTGTTTCTTAATTTTCTTAAGTTCTGCAGTTTGGCATAAATGGCATGGTCAGACCCTAGAATTCTCTTACTCTCTGCCTTTTTTATTATTGCATCAAATTGCATCTCATCTCGTTCTTTAGCGGATAGTTTCTTGTATAAGTGACTATCTATGCGAATCCTTTCTCCATCAATGTCTTTTTCTTGACCCTGCAAAATATGAGCAAGTTTCCAATTTGTTGTTTTATATTTACCAGCACTGCTGTCCGGACGTTTGAATCGAAAAGGCTTTTAACACTTTGATATACAGGAAATTAAAGGCTATTTTCGTCATAATCGATTTCAACGTCCTCCTATATTACGATAAGGTCATTCCGCTGTCCAACGACAGCCAGGAGTGGCCTATGAATATCGGTAAAACCGTTTTCGTCCAACTTATCGATTTCTTGCCCATCCATGAGTTCCGTCGCTGCGTCGTCCGTTATCACGGCAGCCATAAAATCAAAAGCTTTTCCTGCTGGGACCAGTTTCTCGCCATGGCTTTCGCTCAGCTGACCTACCGCGAGAGCCTCCGCGATATCGAGACCTGTCTCCGCGCTATGTCGACGAAGCTCTATCACATGGGATTCCGCGGCCGGGTCTCCCGAAGTACTCTGGCCGACGCCAATGAGACTCGCGATTGGCGCATCTACGCCGACTTCGCCCAGGTCCTCATCCATCAAGCTCGCGACCTTTATGCCGACGACGATTTCGGACTGGAACTCAAAGAGACCGTTTATGCCTTCGACTCCACAACGATCGATCTTTGTCTTTCGCTTTTCCCTTGGGCCATTTTCCGCAAGTCCAAGGCCGCCGTCAAGCTCCATACCCTTCTGGATTTGAGGGGCTCGATCCCCTCTTTTATCAAGATCACAGAAGGAAAAATTCACGACGTCCGGATCTTGGATGATCTCGTCCCCGAGCCCGGCTGTTTCTATATCCTCGATCGTGGCTACCTTGATTTCGCCCGTCTCCACCTCCTCCATCAGAGTCAGGCCTTTTTCGTCATCCGCGCTAAGTCCAATTTTCAGTGCCGCCGGCTCTACTCTCGGCCGGTGGATAAAACCGCGGATCTGATCTGCGATCAAACGATCGTCCTCACGGGATTCTATTCCCACAACGCCTATCCCGACAAGCTCCGCCGCGTCCGATTCTATGACCGGGACAACGACCGCTATTTGACCTTTCTGTCCAATAATTTTATCCTTCCTGCTTCGATCATCGCGGCGCTTTACAAGTGCCGCTGGCATATAGAGTTGTTTTTTCGTTGGATCAAACAGAACCTGCGGATCAAGGCATTTTACGGAACCTCGGAGAATGCGGTGAAGACACAGATTTGGATCGCGATCACGGTTTATGTGCTTGCGGCCATCGTCAAGAAGCGCCTCGTGCTCGACTGCCCGCTCTACACTTTTTTGCAGATTCTGAGCGTGACTGCTTTCGAGAAAGTTCCTTTGTATCAACTACTTACAGACTCCTTCAACAAGACCGATATGTCGGATTCATGTAACCAATTGAAATTATTCAATTTATAACCGGACAGCAGTGA
>CAYGVP010000071.1:0-7303 GCA_964353385.1 uncultured Dehalococcoidaceae bacterium | reverse complement strand
ACCCGCGTCATGGCCAAGGAATGGGGCAAGTGGAATATCCGCGTCAACTCTATTGCGCCGGCCTGGGTACACAGTCGATTGTCGGACCCCTTCCTGCAGATGCCGGGCGTTAACGACAGGATGTTGAGCCAGACGGTCATCGGGCGGTTCGGGGAGCCGGACGACGTGGCGGCGCTGGCGCTTTACCTGGCTTCCGATGCCGCTAAGAACCAGACGGCCGGTCTCTTCCCGCTCGATTACGGGATGTTGACGTAAAAATCCTCCTTAATCCCCCTTTACGAAAGGGGGACAAACGGGGGGATTTAAATGATGAGTGTACAATAAAATGGTATCGTCTCCCTTTGAAAAAGGGAGAGTGAGAAGGATTTTTGATAAAGGAGGCAATGAAATGGCACTTCCACTGAAAGGCAAAGTAGCTATGGTTACCGGGGCGAGGCAGGGATTGGGCAAATCAATCTCCCTGGGTATGGCCGAAGCAGGCGCCGACCTGGTTATTTGCGACCGCGTAACCGATGACGGCAAACTGACAGAGACCGCTAAAGAAATCGAAGCCATGGGGAGGAAAACGCTATCTCTCGGCGGCGATATTACCATTGAGGAAGACGTCAATAACGTCGTCAACAAGGCGCTAGAGAAATTCGGTAAAATAGACGTGCTGGTCAATAACGCCGGCGTTACTTCCCAGGACTCTTTCGACAAAATGACTTATAAGCGGTGGCGCCTTATCCTCTCCGTGAACCTGGACGGTACGTACCTCTGTTCCAAGGTAGTCCTGCCGCACATGCTGGAAAAGAAAAGCGGCATGATTATCAATGTGTCATCGATACTCGCCAAGGAAATCCGCATGAACATCGCCTACGGCGTCACCAAGGCCGCCGTGGAGAGGCTCACCATGGGTCTGGCGCGGGAAGCGCGGCGGGAAGAGGGTATCGCCATCACCTGCATACGGCCATACTTCGTCAAGACCGAGATAGTCATGGGCTTTATGGAGGGGCATGACACCAGCAATTTTGAGGAGCCGATTATCTGGCAGAAATACCCGGCGATGCTGGCAGCCTCCAAGCCCCAAGATGTGACCGGTAAAATCTGGGATAAAGCAGCTTTGGAAGAGAAGTTCGGCAAGATATAAACGTCAGGTTTTTACTATACAAATAATTACGCCTTGGCCTGGTTTGGCCGGGGCGTTTTCTTTAAAGCTGTAGGATTAAAACGTTATCTCTTTCTCAATGCTCTTAAGGTGGAAACAAAAGCGGCAGCAATGAGCAGGCCGGCGATTAATAATAACAGCCACCACCATTTATCCAATAGTCCGCCAGCGGTAGGAGAGGTAGTGGGTGTACCAGTGGATTTTGTAACGGGAACATTGGTCTTGGCAAACGATACTATCCGCGATTTTGTATTATTTTGCTCGTTGCTTTCAATGATTGTCTGGTCGGGGTCAACGGAAGCAATAATTTCATGTTCCCCTTCTTTAACCGTCCATTTGAATTCGCGAGTTACAGACGTCGCTAAATCTATCTCTGGCAAGACCGCCTGGTACGCGACGGAACCGTCGATGGATAGCGCCAGCCGCACATTCGTGGCTTTGGCGTTGCCCCGGTTTTCCAGTGTAACCGTAAAGGTTATCGTATCGCCGATTTTAGCGTCCAGCGGCGAGTAGCTGATGGTCCTTACCACCAGGTCGGGCGCGATTGTCGAGAATGAGATAATATCCTGATTATTGGCTTCATCCAGTTCGGCTATTACATTATTATAGTCGGCAATGATAGTGGCGGTATGCTGACCTCTAGAAAGGATAGCGATGAAGGAAAATGATGCCGTTTCTCCTGCCGGTATTGCCGCAATCTTTTTTATATCGGCGGGAGAGCTATCAAAGGAATATTTAACCTGCGACTCTCCGGCGGCGCCGGTGCCGATGTTCTTTATAGTAATGGTAAAAGTAGCTTCATTGCTATTCACCTGGTCGCTCATTATCCAGCTCATGCCTTCGACTATCAGGTCCGGGGTGGCGGTGGCGTGCTTTATTTCCTTCTCATTGTTGGTTTCATTGAATTCGATAACGGTATTCTTGTCATCAACGGTAATTTTAAAGGTGTGTATGCCGGCCTTGGTGAGCCATTTGAATATCTGTGGAACCGATTCTCCGCTATCTATTGAAAGCAACTCTTGAGAAGCGATTTTGACGCCGTCTACATATAAACTGACTTGAGATATTTCTGTTTTACTCTTTCCCTGGTTTTTCACCAAGGCGGTTATCGTCAGGTTTTCGCCGACATTGATATCCGGAGGTGAAAAGGTAATGTCCTCCACTATCAGGTCGGGCAGGGGGATATTGATAACCATAGTATTATTGACTTCATCGATTTCGGCAATCTGATTGTTAGAATCAAGAATGATTTTGATGGTATGGAATCCGTCTGAAGCTGCCCAGGTGAAATACTGCAATGTTTCGGCGCCGGGTTCCAGTCGTCCGATATCAACAGAACCGGCGCCCTCGCCGTCGACATAAAAGGCGATACGCGAAGGCGCGGCGCTGATAAGCCCCTGGTTCTCTATAGTGATACTGAAAATGACATTTTGCCCGACGGGTATTTCAGAAGGCGACCAGATAATGCCGGTGATGGCTAAATCCGGTAATTTGGGAGAGAATATTATCGAGTGTTCATTATTGGTCTTATCGCTTTCAATCATATAATTGTTATAATTTACAATCGCCTTGAAAGTATGACGGCCGTTCAGCACTTTCCACAGGCAGGTCGTTTTTACCGAAGCTCCGGCGTCGAGTCGCGGAATTAGCTCGGATTTAAGTACCGCGTTATCCATGAAGTAGGCAACGTGGAAATCTAACGCTCTGCCGGTGCCCTGGTTGGTAATATTAACGGTAAAAGTTACGGTTTCATCGAGAGTCGGGTCTTCCGGCGACCAGCTTATATTCTGGATAATCAGGTCCGGCGAAGCAATGGCAATTGTTACATCGATGCTGTTGTTATCCCTGTTCTTCTCGTTTAAAAGATATTCGTAATCGGCAATAATTTTAACCCAGTGTGTTCCGCTGGTAGCCAGCCAGGAAAAAGTTACGGTTGCTTCAGCAGTAGCATTTAATGATGATATGTTCAGGTAGGAAATAAACCGGTTATCGATATAACTTGCAGCGCGTGAGGCGGCAGCCCTGCCGCTTCCCTGATTTTTAATTTTCACGGTAAAAGTTACGTTGTCTCCGGCGCTGGGGTTCGCCGGCAACCAGGTAACATCGCTTACAATAAGGTCGGGCACCAGGGTAGTAATCGTTACGGTGTACTCGTTATTGTTTTCATTGATTTCGTTTAGATTGTTGTAATAATCGAGTATTATCCTGATATCGTGCTTATCCTCCAGAGTCTGCCAGCTGAGGGTAATATTTACCGTAGCGCCGGCCTCCAGGGGTGTCCCTTGTATGGTAGGCTTAAGCGTACCGTCAATAAAATAAGCCAGAGACCACACATCGGCCCGTCCCTGGCCGTAGTTAATAACAGTGGCGTTACAGGTTACCGTATCGTATTTCGATGGGTTTTGCGGCGACCAGGTGACTGCCTGGAATGCCAGGTCCAGCGAACCGGTGGCAAAGGTTACGGTCAGCTCGTTATTGGTCTCATCGCTCTCTTTATTATTGTCCGTAACATCGGCTACAGCTCTAAGGGTGTGCTGACCTGTAAGCGCTGTCCAGGTATATGTTTTCGTTAGCGATGCGCCGGGGTTTATGGCGGCGACATCTTGCGTACCTCTGGAATTGGCATCAATAAAAAAATTCACGTTGGTATAATGGGACTGGATATTGCCCTGGTTTTTAATAACGATGCTGAAAACAACGCTATCGCCGCCCGACGGATTACTCGGCGACCAGGTTATCGACTGGACAATCAGGTCGGGCGCCAGCGTAGTTAGCGTATAAGTGGCGGCATTATTTGTTTCATCAGTTTCCTCGATAATGCCGCTAGCGTCGGCGATGGCTCTAATGGTATGCGTGCCCTGCGTCGCTTGCCAGGTGAATGTTGCGGTAGCCATAATACCGGCATCGAGAGCGCTGATTGATTTTGATGCCAGGATAGTGCTATCAACGTAGCAGGTAACGTAGCTGGCACCGGCGCCGGCGGTGCCCTGGTTCTTTACGGTTATCGTGATGGTTACCGTTTCATTGATGGCGGGATTCGCCGGGGACAAAGCGATATCCTCCACAATGAGGTCGGGGCCTGCATCGGCAGATACCTTCGGCGGATAAAGCCCGAAGATATTCGTTACCAGGAGGCAGACCAGTAAGATAACGATAGTCCTGGTCACTGTCTTCCTCATGAATTCCAGGAAACAGGACAATGAAGGGTTCCTCCAGTTCAATCTGATTAACGTCCCTAAATATTAATATTACATAACATTACAATTACTTACAATACAACCAGTAGCCTTTAAGTAGGATTATAGAAAAGATTTAGTACTATTAACGGCTGGTGTTTTTCGTAAAGGCAGGCTGGAGTAATTTAGAACATGGAGATTCTGCTGGCTAGCTCGGAAATTCTCATCACCAGGCCGGGGATGATGCCCAGCAACAGTACGCCCAGGCAACAAATAGCCAGGGCAACTTTAGGGGCGATAGAGGACGACACTTTTTCTGTCGTAGGTGCTTCGTTGAACCACATGACCTTGACCACGCGGAGATAGTAGTAGGCGGAGATGACGCTGTTGATGGCAGCCAGGACGACCAGCCAGAGCAGCCCGTGCTGCGCCGCCAGACTGAAGATATAGAATTTAGCCATGAACCCGGCCGCCGGCGGTATGCCGATGAGCGATATCAGACAGAGAGTTAGCGCCAGGGCGAGCAAAGGCGACCGCTTGCCCATTCCGGCATAGTCGGCAATAGTATCGCTGTCAACCTTGTTGGAAATAACAATCACGGCGATAAATGCCCCCGGGTTGGTCAGGGCGTAACTGGCGAGGAAGAAAAGCAGGCCGCTCTCGCCGAGTACCGTGGACGGCATGGCAAGTCCGAAAGTGGCGAGACCAACCATCAGGTAGCCGGCCTGGGCGATGCTGGAGTAGCCGAGCATCCGTTTGATATTGGTCTGGGGAATCGCCGCGATATTACCGATAAACATACTGATGACCGATAGCACGGCGAAGACGATGCCCCAATTATTACTTATCGCAAATGGCGTGCCGAAAGCGGAGAAAAACACCCGCAGGATAATAGCGAACCCTGCCGCTTTACTACCCACGGAAAGATAAGCGGTTATCGTCGTCGGCGCGCCCTCGTAAACATCCGGCACCCACATCTGGAAGGGCACGGCGGCAATCTTAAAGCCGAACCCCGCAATCATCAGGACGATGCCCATATAAAGCGCCGGGTTGCCGAGCGGAGTGGTTTCAACACCCGTCTGTAACGATTGCGCGATAGCCGCTAACTGTGTCTGGCCGGTGGCTCCGAAGACCAGTGCCATGCCGTAGAGCAATACCGCCGAGGCGATAGCTCCCAGCAGCAGGTACTTTAAAGCGGACTCGGTGGACTTTTTGTCCTTGAGCAGGCTCACCAGTACGTAGAGAGGGATACTCGCTAATTCCAGCGATATGAAAAGCGAAATAAGGTCGGCGGCGGAAGCCATGAGCATCATGCCCAACGTGGATATTAAAATCAGGGCATAGTATTCGCTCCGGAAGCTGCCGAATTTATTCTCGTAGTCGGCGGAAGCCAGGATAACCAGGAAAGCGATGCCGAGGAACAATATCTTGAAAAATACCGCGAAGTCATCCGCCGCCAGCATATTATTAAAGAGGGCTGGGTTGTTATCGCCCCACATAATGACGGCAAAGACCCCGGCCACCATCAGTCCCGCCAGGCTTAAATAACGCGTTACGTACTTCTGCCTTACGAACAGGTCAAGCAGTATGACCAGCACGGCAGTTGCCGCCAGAGTTATTTCCGGTATTAGCAGCGATAAATTCAAATACCGTTCTCCTTATCCTTATTTACCTAACGCTCATGGTGAGCCTGTCGAACCATTTCCCCTTTTCTCACTCACTTGTGGTGAGCTTGCCGAACCATTAACCGCCAATCAAGCCCATGATAGGCGCAATCCCCATTTTAAAGACATCAGTCAAGATAGCAGGATAAATGCCAACCAGCATTATCACCGCCACCATCACGAACATATAGACCTTTTCTAGGTTATCGGCGTCTTTTACGCCTTTAAATTTCTCTTTCACGGGACCGTAGAACGCCTGCTGGAGCATCCAGAGGATGTAGCCGGCGGTCAGGACGACCCCGATAATAGCTACGATGGTATAAACGTTAAGATGAGCCACCGCCCCGCTGGTATAGCTGCCCAGGAAGATTAGGAACTCGGCAGCAAAGCCGCTGGTGGTAGGGAGGCCTAAAGACGCCAGCCCGGCGATAGCAAAAACGGCGGTAATAATCGGCACCTGACGCGCCAGCCCGCCAAGCTCGCGCAGGTTGCGTTCTTTAATATTGTGGATAACCAGTCCGGCCATAGCAAAGAGCAGGCCGGTGACAACGCCGTGACTGAACATCTGTAAAGCGGCGCCGGTCAGGCTCACTTCTCCTAAGGCAAAGATGCCCAGTAATACGTAACCCATATGGCTGATGCTGCTGTACGCAATCAGTCGCTTGATATCCGTCTGTACTAAAGTTACAGCGGCGCCGTAAATAATGCCGACCAATGCTAGTATTATTAAAATTTGTGCGTACTGCTGCGCCTGCGCCGGGAACATGCTCACGCAGAGTCGAATCATGCCGTAGCCACCCATCTTGATTAAGACGCCCGCCAGCATCACGCTGACAGCAGTGGGGGCGTCGGTATGGGCATCCGGCAGCCAGGTATGCAGGGGGAACATTGGCAGCTTAACGGCAAAGCCGATGAACAACAGCCAGAATATCGCCGCCGCCGGCATCGCTGTCTGTACCATGCCCAGACCGTAATTAGCGATATCAATCATACTCAAGCTGTTGGTGGTGAAATAAAGGCTTAAAATGCCCGCCAGCATCAAGGCGCTGCCGAACAGGGTATAAATTACGTACTTGGTAGCGGAATAGCTTTTCCTCCCCGAACCCCATATAGAGATCAGGAAGTACATGGGGATAACCTCTATCTCCCACATGATGAAGAAAAGCAATAAATCAAGGGAGACGAACACGCCGATAATGCTCGTTTCCATCAGGAGCAGCCAGGCGAAGAACTCGCGCGGTCTCTCGTGGACTTTCCAGGAGATAAGAACCGCTAAAAATCCCAGGAAAGTGGTTAGCAGCAGCAGCGGCAGGCTC
>CAYGVP010000070.1:0-7419 GCA_964353385.1 uncultured Dehalococcoidaceae bacterium | reverse complement strand
AAGAGAGGTAGGTGTAACACTTCCCGGAGTCGAAGAAAATAATTTGACTCATCAATACCCTCTTCCTCCTGCATACGATAAGCAGCGAACACCATTACTCCTAGAAAACCGACTCCTCCAGGAATATTACCTATATTCTGCCGAAAAGATCCCAGGTTTATTTTGTTATCAGAAAGTAATATACAGTGCTGTCGTACCGCCGCGATAAAATCATCCAGATTACTATAATTGAAAAGCGCGGCTAATGCCTGACGCTCCGTCTGGATGCCGAGGCGGCGCAGCTCTTTATCCAGAATCTGTTTGCCGTGCTCGATGCTTTCCGTCTTTTCCTGTTTATTGAACCACTGGCGAATCTTCGCAAGGGCATGTGAGGTATGGACAAATCCCAGGTTAGGATTCAGCCAGTCGAGGCTGGGACTGCGGGGGGTTTTGGAAGAGACGATTTCGATAATGTCGCCGTTTTTCAGCTGGTAGTCCAGAGGGACAAGTTTGCCGTTTATTTTAGCCCCGATGCAGCGATGTCCGAGGTCAGTATGCACCCGGTAGGCAAAATCAAGGGGGGTGGCGCCTTTGGGGAGGTCTTTTATCTCTCCCAGAGGAGTATAAACAAAAACCTGGTCGATGAAGATATCCGTTTTGACCGACTCCAAAAATTCTTCAGCGCCAGGGAGTTCGCGGTGCCACTCGATGAGCTGGCGGAGCCAGCCAACCCTTTCCTCGAACTCCACATTCTTTTTGGTGCCCTCTTTATAACGCCAGTGGGCGGCCACGCCGTATTCGGCGACATTGTGCATCTCACCGGTGCGAATCTGGACTTCCAGGGGAGTGGTGCCGAGGCACATGACCGCGGTGTGCAACCCCTGATAGCCGTTAGGCTTGGCGCTAGCAATATAGTCGTCAAAGGTCCCGGTTACAGGGTGCCAGAGGCTATGGATGATGCCGATGGCGCCATAGCATTCCTGCACGTTCTTCACGATAACCCTTAAAGCGAGCAGGTCGTATATCTCATCGAAGTGCTTGCCCAGCGTTGCATATCTTTCAATTTTCTGGTGGATGCTGTAAATGTGTTTGGGTCGACCGGATATATCCGCCTCTATGCCGACTTTTTCCAGCTCCTTTTTTAGAATTGTTATAGCCCGGTTTATAAGTTTCTCGCGCTGGGTGCGGCTGGCGTCCACCAGTCGGGCAATCCGCGCGTATTCCTGCGGCTGTAAATATCTAAAGGACAGGTCTTCCAGCTGCCACTTAAGCTCCCAGATACCCAGGCGGTGCGCCAGCGGGGCATAAATCTCCAGAGTCTCCTGGGCGTTTTTAAGCTGGCGGTCTTTAGGGAGGGCATCCAGCGTGCGCATATTGTGGAGTCGGTCAGCCAGTTTAATAAAGACGACGCGCAGGTCTTCCGCCATAGCGACCAGCATTTTGCGGAGGTTTTCCGCCTGCGTTGCGCCGGGCACGGAGCCGGACACCGTTAAAGAAACCTTGCCAAGTTTGGTGGTGCCGTCAACCAGTTTGGCTATCTCGGGACCGAACTTATTCTTTAAATCTTCGATGGGCAGGCCGGTATCCTCGGGAATATCGTGGAGCAGTGCCGCCGCCAGCGAACTGCTATCCAGCTGCAGTTCTGCCAGGATATAAGCCGTCTGGAGAGGGTGCTCCATAAAGGGGCCGCCGGAAAGGCGCACCTGGCCCTGGTGTTTTTCCGAGGCAAATTTATAAGCCTCTTCAATAATGGAGAGTTTTTCCGGCGAGAGATATTCCCCGGCTTTTTCCAGCAGTCTGGTAAATTCCATATTTGCCTGTCCAAGCTAGTTTAGCGAGCCTTTATTACCTTTATATTATATATCAAGGGACGGTAATTAATATAGCTGTAGTTCTGCCCCCTTTGCAAAACTTGCCCTGATACTGTATTCTTGCTTTAAGAAAAAGATTTTAACCGTGTCATTCTGAGCGAAGCGAAGAATCCGCTCCCCGATTTCCCACCGCTGGATTCCCGCTGTAGTTTACCCCGCACTTGATACGGGGCGGGAATGACAACCATTAAAAAGGAGACCTGATTTGTACCAGGCGGCAAGAGGCACGACGGATATTCTGCCGGAAGAGCAGCCTTACTGGCGGTACGTGGAAAAAGCTATCGCCGATATAACGCAGCTTTATGGCTACAAACGTATCGATACGCCGATTTTCGAAGATACGAGCCTTTTCCAGCGCAGCGCCGGAGAGTACACCGATATCGTCCAGAAGGAAATGTATACCTTCGATGACCGCGGCGGGAACAGCCTTACTTTAAAGCCGGAGGGAACGCCGGCGGTGTGCCGGGCTTATATCCAGCACGGCATGCACAACCTGCCGCAGCCGGTCAGGCTCTATTATGTATCCCCCATTTTCCGCTATGATAGACCGCAGGCGGGGCGCTACCGCCAGCATTACCAGTTCGGGTGCGAGGTGATAGGTGACGGTGACCCGGCTATCGACGCCGAAATTATCGATATTGCCTGGCGCTTTAACAAGTCGCTGGGCCTGGCGAAGATATCCCTTCAGCTAAACAACATCGGCTGCCCGGAGTGCCGGCCGGCCTACCTTAATGCCCTGAAAGAACACTATAATAAGTACTTAGATAAATTATGCGCTGACTGCAAAACAAGGCTGGAGAAAAATCCCCTGCGCCTGCTCGACTGCAAACAGGCGTCCTGCCAGAACATAGCCCAAAACGCCCCCCGCAGCATCGACGTGCTTTGCCCCGCCTGTTCCGCCCATTTTAAGCAACTGCAGCAATACCTCGGGCTGCTGGTGATTCCTTTCAGCATTAACCCCCGGCTGGTGCGCGGACTGGACTATTATACGCGGACGGTCTTTGAAATCCAGCCGGAAGACGAGGGGGGACAGAGCGCTATAGGCGGCGGTGGAAGGTACGACGGGCTTATCGAGGAGCTGGGCGGCAAGCCTACTCCGGCGGCGGGCTTTGCCGCCGGCATCGAGAGAATAATACTTAATCTGAAAAAACAGGGTATCGATATTCCCGCGCTACCCGCCTTACAGGTATTTATCGCCTGCCTGGGAGAAAAAGCCGCAGCAGAGGCGATAAAGCTGGCGGCGGTACTGCATCGGGCGGGCGTCAGCGCCGTGACGGCAACAGGGAGTAAAAGCCTTAAAGCGCAGTTAAGGCAGGCTAATACTCTGGGGGCGCGTTACGCGGCGATTATCGGGGAGGATGAGATAAAGGCGGGGATAGTAACGCTGCGGGACATGCAGGACGCGCGGCAGGAAACGGTAGCTCTAAGCGAACTGGCGGGGCGGCTCGGCAAACTATAATAGTCATTAATATTACCTTAATAATTTCGTGCTAACTTTCTTAGAGAAAAATCATTATGTCATTTAAAAGGCCTTATATTGTGGAAAACGGACGAATTTCACAAAATATATGTAAATTTATACGTACAGGGGGTTGACAAATAGGGGTTTTATGCTTATAGTGTATATTAAGTGTACCTTGCAAAAGGTGCGCGTATACGTTGTTATATTTAAAAGGAGGTGATGCGATGTTGCCAGCCCGCAAGGGGAACAGAGCTATGACGCTCTGACAGATGCTTCTAAGCTAGTGTATCTCTGCAAACGAATAATACTTAGAGGCATGCCTGTTTGCAGGGATATAAAATATTCCTAAATAATAAGGCAAATAACTAAGGAGAAAATTAAAAGTCGATGAAAACAATAAAAAAGTTCTGGGGAGTAGTCTTTATACTAGCACTGCTCTCCACACTGTTTATAGGAGCCGTTCCGCAGGCTTCGGCGAACCCCTATGCCTTCGCTGACTCACTCTGGACGCCGAACAGCGTAGCAGGCGATGTGACCCTGGCGCCTTCGGTAGGCGGCGCAGCTCCGGATGGCTTTAGCGTCCTTGATGTAGCCCAATCCGGCACGACAATAATAGCTACCGCCACCGATAACACCGCCGTAGACTGGATTTACCGGTCAACGAACGGCGGCGCCAGCTGGGCGCGAGTAATTCCAGCAGTCGGTCCAGTAGCCGGCATCTGGAGTCTGGTTGCAATCGCTCCAGACAACCCTAGCATTATCGCGATTGTTGATACTGCCCCGGCCAGTGATATCGTTTACCTATCCAACAACGGCGGTATCACCTTCTCGGCACTTACCGCGTTTGCCTCAGGCACGGCATGGGTTAACGACATCGCCATCTCGCCGCTTCTTGGTGGCTCCTACTTCCTGGTCGCCATCGGCAACAACGAAAACCTAGCGGCTCCAGTAGGCGACATTAATGGTTTCATACTGCAGTGGACAATAGGCGCTGTCGCCCCGACATGGGTAGGACTGGGTGCTGTCGGCCCACCTGCCGTTCCTCCAGCCTTCAACAACGGCAATGCTTTAGCATTTTCCCCGAACTTCCTGGCTGACAACGCCCTGCTGTTTGTTACCTCGAACGTAACGAGCCTAATCGCCGGTTTTTACAGCAACACAATGCTACATGTCTTCAGCTACAATACAAAGACCTGGGATAACGTAGTCAATACTACGTTCCCGAGAAACCTCGAACGGAATGTCCAAACATATCTTCCGGCATCACCAACTGCCAACGGTACCCAAACTGCCGTACGGGTAGAAATCACTCTTGATTCTAATTTCTACCTGGACGATGCAGCGTCGCAGACAGGCTTCATTGGCGCTTCAATCACCGATAACGTCGCTGCTGAAATCGGCGGCGTGTACAGCGTCGGTAGTTTTTCGAGCGCCGCCGGAATCTTTACCTCGACCCAGATATTAACCGGCACCGCCATCAACAGTGTAGCCTATGACGGAACGAACCTGATGGCTGCCCAATACGATAATGTGGCATTCCCATCAGCAGCTCTAACAGTCTGGCGCTGCGCCAACCCGCTGGCGACAACCGGATGGTCATTCCTCCCGAACTCTACATTCAAGACCCCCGGCACCGGCAGTTTCCCGCGGGTGCTCTTCAATAGCGGCGTGGGCTACGCATTCTCACGCGGCTCCAGCAGCGCGGTTGCCAAAACTACGGACTACGGCAAGAGCTTCAACGGCATTGCCCTGGTCAACAGCCATTTCTGCAACATGCTTGATTTCTGGGTAAGCCCGGACGGCTCACGCATGTACGCCGTCACCAGCGACAACACCGACCTTAACCTCTGGCGCAGAGACGGCTCCACCTGGCAGCGCGTGTTCATCCTGGCTAACGTTGCCGCCGCTACTGTAGCAGGCGACCCGGCATGGCTGGTACGCGCCAGCGCGAGCGATCCTAACACAGTCTACCTAGGTCTCAAGGCCACCAACAGTATGTACAAGGCAACGGATGCCGGCGACTTCACCTGGACAGTACGCTCCTCACCCGTTCTTTTAGCGGACTTTGCAGTCCAGGATGCCACTACACTCTATGTGGTCTCTAACGCCGCAGCAACCGTTACCAAATCAACTAACGGCGGTTTCATATGGGGTTCTGCCGTAACCACTTCCGGGACCGGCGGCGCCGGCGGCGTTGGCTACAGCATCAACCTGATTGCTGCTGACCAGATAGTAGTCGGCAACGCTGCAGGCGGCGTAGCTTACTCCGCTAACGGCGGCACGAGCTTTACTTATCTTGGAGCCCAAGCAGGCGTCGGCAACACCCTGGTTGAAGCGAGCGGCTTGGCAGCCGGCAATACAGTCTGGGCGCTCGACTGCGCTGGCGCAGGCGCCGTATACTACTGGACAATAGGCACCTCGGTTCGATTTATAGCCTCCGCCACAGCCACTGTGGGCGCGACCGGCATGGTCTATTCCGACGGCGTGCTGTATGTCCAGGACAGCGGCACCCCTGCCCTAAACAGATACCTCTATCCAGCCGTTCCAGCGCGTTTTGCGGCAGCGACAGATGCACTGCCTGGCACCAATGCCAACTATACCCAGCAGAATATGGTTAACAGCCTCCAGGCTGTCCAAGGCGCCAGCAATACACTGTACGCGCGCAACGCTGACCTCAGCAAGCTCATAATCGATACAATCGATACTCTTTCCGATTATGTGACCGGGGCTGATGACGCGCCGGTTCCGACCTACCCGACCAACAACGCCATAATCTCGATTAACAGCATCAGCGGCGCCGTAGCTGCATTCGTCTTCCAGTGGCAGGCTTCACCCACTATATCAAGCACGGGAGCCTTCAACACGGTGTACAACTATAACGTCGAGGTCTATCTTGACGCAGCCGGCACCATTCCTGTGGCAGGCAGCCCAATTGCACCGCAAATCGTAGCCTCACCTGCACCTAGCGCAGCGGTTGCTTCCAACCTGCTTGCTGCTGCATTCGCAGGCGTACCCGGCACAACCTATTACTGGAGAGTAAGGGTTGATTCTCTCGCTCCGGCAGAAAGCTACTGGTCATCCATGCAGACCTTCGTAGTCCAGCAGCTTACGGCTATCGTACCCGTTATCTCCTCACCAGCGAACGGCGGGGAAGTCACTACGGTGAACCCGGCCTTCTCCTGGAGCCCGATAGCCAATGCTACCAGCTACCGCTTCGAGCTGTCGATGACTGCTAACTTCTCCAATATCGTTTACACGGTTGATCCTGTTACCGCCGGCGCGGCAGTACCTTCAACTATAATGCTGACCCGCGGTATGCAGTACTTCTGGCACGTTAAGGCACTGGCGCCTACTGAGGGTGCATGGTCAACTACCGCCAACTTCATCGTGGCTCAACTGCCGCCCACCACGGCTCCGCCAGTAACAATCACCACAGCTCCTCAACCCACGATTATCGTCAATCAACCTACGGTCACCATTACCCCGACCCAGATAGTGATACCGCCAACTGAAACGAAGGAAGTCAATCCTTCTTACATCTGGGCTATCATTATCGTCGGTGCGGTACTGGTGATTGCCGTAATCATCCTGATTGTCAGAACAAGACGTACAGTCTAAAGTCTGACCTGACGGAAAGCCTTCTTAGGAAGGACGAGAGCCCCGACTTTTTGTCGGGGCTCTCTCTTTTTTGCAGGAAATAGAGTTGAGGCTTAAGATTTTTTCAATCAATAGGGGCGAGGACCTGCACGGGAATAACCTCGCCGGTGGTTAAAGCGCTTGCGCCTTCAGGGATGCAGATGAGGCCGTTAGCGCTGGCAATCGCCTGCAGCCGGCTGCGGTGCTTATAAAGCCGAACGCTGTAGTTGCCTTTAGAGTCTCGCGATAGCACGGCGTCTTTAAACTCCGTCCAGGCGGGGTGGCGGCCTTTAACGTTTTCCTTTAGCCTGGCGGTTATGGTGGGGAGGGGTTGCCTGACATCGCCGCTAATACGCAGTATCCCGGGCAAAGCAAGCTGGATAAAGGCCATCTCGTTGCTGGCCGGCCCGCCCGGTAGACAGAAAACAGGCTTATTTTCCCCAATTCCGAAGGCGATGCCTTTGCCGGGTC
>CAYGVP010000069.1:0-7479 GCA_964353385.1 uncultured Dehalococcoidaceae bacterium | reverse complement strand
TATTTCAGCGGCGGTTTTAATAACACCCATTGAAGACCTCCGACCCCTTAAATAATATATATCAGCTTCAATAGATATTATACTACAAAGGAGAAACGGCAGGAAGGCTATGGTCGAAAATAGACACAGCTCAATAAGGCGTAAAATTATTTACGAAATTTACGTTCCAAATTCTCTAAATAACGCTGCGTAACAATAGCTGAAAAGCCAGGAAAATGGAGTGATAAACAGGAATATTATTGTTTATTCTTTTCCGCTGAACGGTGGGTATTCATCCCTCATGAAACTCATATAGGCGGTTAAGTTATTGCTCCATCTTGCATACCCCACCACAAAATCGAACATTCCTTTAGGGAATTTACCGGTAAAGAGAATTGCCCAGAAAGCGATGAATTGCACTACTCCTACGCCTATTCCATAGAAGAAAAGGGCTATTCCATGTGGAATACCGACATACAACCACCCGAAAAATACCTTAAGTAACAACGTGCCACGGGAAAGCTTTTCAGGATAGTCAACCTTGAAAGTAACCGGATAGCTCATCTTGAATCACCTCCATGTTTTATGTTATGGTGATTCTACTGAATAGTCGGAAAAATGTCAATAACGTTTCAACTGTTAAAACTATTCCATCCGAGATTAATTAATCTTTGTTGTGCTTCACCAGCCACCACTCCAGCCCATCGGCTAAAGCCAGCCAGCTTGCCTCGATGATGTTGGTAGAGCCGCCTACGGTGTGCCACTCGTTAACGCCATCGGATGACTCTATCAGTACCCGCACCTGGCTTTCCGTTCCTGTACTCTCTTCTAGGATACGCACTTTATAGTCTACCAGCTTAATCTTTTTCAGACTTGGATAGAACTTCAGGAGTGCCTTACGCAGCGCCAGGTCCAGCGCGTTTATGGGACCGTCGCCTTCCGCTGCCTCATGTATTATCTCCCCACCCACCTTTACCTTGACCATAGCTTCGGACAGCATTTGTTCCGTTGATTTACGTGTGGAAAGACGCCGCCGACTTTCCACCACCACCATAAAGTCCACCAGCTCGAAAGGTGGTTTATAATCAGGTTTGGCTTTATGTAATAGCAGCTCAAAAGAAGCTTCGGCGTTATCATACTGGAACCCGCGGCTCTCCAGCTGTTTGACCTGCTCCAGCAGATTATTCACTTCCTTTTCCGCACCAGAAAAGTCGATGCCTAACTCTTTAGCTTTGGCGATGATATTGCGTTTACCGGACTGATCGGAGACCACCGTCCGCTGTTTGTTGCCTACTTTAGCCGGGTCGATATGCTGATAGGCATACGGCCACTTGGTCATACCGTCCATGTGATAGCCTGCTTTATGACTGAAAGCGCTTGCGCCGATATAAGGGGCAAAGGGGTCAGGGGTTATATTGGCCAGTTCACTAACGTAATGAGCAACCTCCGTCAATGAAGCTAACTGGCTATCACTGATACAATCTATACCCATCTTAAGCTTCAAAGCGGGAATAATGGTACACAGGTCGGCGTTACCGCAACGCTCACCCAGCCCATTGATGGTGCCCTGCACTTGTGTTACGCTCGCTGCGACTGCTGCTAAAGTATTAGCCACGGCCAGTCCGCTGTCATTATGGCAGTGAATACCTAGAGGTACACTCGTCGCTTTAGCGGCCGCTTTGACAGCTTCTGTAATTTCGTTCGGCAGAGCCCCACCATTGGTATCGCAGAGCACCAGACAATCAGCCCCGGCTGCGGCGGCTACCTGTAACGTCTTGAGCGCATAATCGCTGTTTGACTTGTATCCATCAAAATAGTGCTCGGCATCTATGAACACGCTGATTTTTTTCGACTTAAGGTAACGTATAGAATCGGCTATCATATTGAGATTTTCTTCCAGTGTAGTTTTTAAGACACGGATAACCTGCAGATCCGAGCTTTTAGCTACCAGAGTAGCTATTTTCACGCTGGCTTCAACCAGCACAATAAGGTTATTATCCTTTTCGGCTTTGGTATCGCGGCGGCGGGTACTACCAAAACCTACTATCCGCGCGTTTTTCAGCGATAGTCCTTTAGCTTTTTGATAGAACTCGGCGTCTTTTGGATTGGAGCCGGGCCAGCCGCCTTCGATATAGTGGATGCCGAGCTCATCGAGCTTGCGGGCAATATGCAGTTTATCAACCACAGAGAAGGATATGCCTTCGCTCTGGGCGCCATCTCTTAAAGTTGTATCGTATAGTTGTACCGATGCCACCGATTAGCCTCCAATTTTGCCGGCGATGATATCGCCCATTTCCTTTGTTCCTAGCTTAGTCTTGCCTTCACTCATTATATCATAGGTGCGATAGCCTTCATTCAAGGCATCTTCAACAGCCTTTTCAATTATCCCTGCTTCTTTCTCTAAAGCAAAGGAATAACGCAGCATCATGGCTGCGCTAAGTATCGTGGCGATAGGATTAACTTCGTTCTTTCCGGCATGGCGCGGGGCGCTGCCGTGTATTGGCTCATAAAGCCCGAATATCCTCACCCCGGACTGCGGTACGCCCGCAATGCTCGCCGAAGGCAGCATACCCATCGAGCCTGCCAGCATCGATGCTTCGTCAGTAAGAATATCGCCGAAGGTATTTTCCGTGACAAGTACATCGAAGTATTTAGGATTCTGGATAATCCGCATGGAACAGGCATCCACGAGCATATGTTCCAGGGAGATATCCGGGTAGTCTTTAGCTACTTCCAACGTTACCTGACGCCACAATCGGGAGGACTCCAGGACATTAGCTTTGTCTACCGAGATTAATTTTTTCTGGCGGCGGCGCGCCAGCTCGAAGCCGACCCTGACGATGCGTGCAATTTCCTGTTCAGAATATAGCATGGAGTCAACGGCTTTACGACCGGTCTCCGTCTGCCAGCGCTTCTTAGGCTTGCCAAAATAGAGTCCCCCAGTAAGCTCGCGGACGAAGATGAAGTCTACCCCTCTTATCACTTCCGGTTTGAGATTGGTGGAATCCACCAGCACAGGATAGACCTTCACCGGCCGCAGGTTGGCAAAAAGTCCGAGGCTCTTGCGTAGTTCCAGTAAACCGTCCTCGGGGCGGACTTTAGCGAGGGGGTCGTCCCATTTAGGTCCGCCTACAGCGCCTAATAATACAGCATCGGCTTTTTTGCACAGATTTAGTGTAGCCTTGGATACCGCTGTCCCCTCGGCGTCAATGGCAGCTCCGCCTACCAGGCGGCTATTTATATTGAATTGATGGCTGTACCTTTTGCCGATTGCCTTCAGCACTTTAAGAGCCTCGTTGACAACCTCCGGGCCAACGCCATCACCAGGTAAAACAATAAGGTTAAAGTTCACCTAATTCCTCCTAGAATATCTAAATATGAGTATGAGCCAGTCTCTTTTTAGTGTATTCAATCAGTCCACCGGCCGCTATCAACTCGGACATGAAGTCGGGATAGGGTTTGGCGGTGAATGTCTTATCGTTGGTCGCGTTCTTAATCTTGCCCTTAGCTAAATCTACCTCCAGTATATCGCCGGCAGCGGTATTGTCCACCGCCTCGGCGCTTTCCAGCAGCGGCAGTCCGATGTTAATGGCATTTCGGAAGAAGATGCGGGCAAAGCTCCTGGCGATGACGCAGGATACGCCCGCCGCTTTAATAGCCAGCGGAGCATGTTCCCGTGATGAGCCGCAGCCGAAGTTCGTGGTGGCAACAATGATATCGCCGGGGTTGACCTTCTTGATGAAGGACGGGTCGATGTCTTCCATGCAGTGTTTGGCGAGCGCGCCAGGCTCTGATACGTTAAGGTAGCGGGCGGGGATAATAACGTCCGTATTGACATCAGCGCCGTATTTAAAGACCTTGCCTTTTAGCTTCATAGCAGCTCCTTGTTGTTATTCAAAATCCCTCTCTTAATCTCCCTTTACGAAAGGGAGAGGATATTCGTGCACTCCATATATCTAAGCTTTAAGTTAATCTTTCCCTCTTTCGTAAAGAGGGACTAAGGGAGATTTTGTCTCCTTGCCTTTTAGCTTCATATCAGCTCCTTTTACGAAAGGGATTACCAGATAATTGTTTTCTATTTTTTTAAATTTTTTTTATCTTTTAGCTATAAACCGTAGCTGAATTGTTTTTAGTTGTTTTGGATTGTTTGTATGTCAACTTACTACCGTATGGCGCTTTTGCAATCCCTCTCATCAACTTTAAGCTAAATTAAGGTGACTTTCAATCAAATGGTGTCGTTTTTACCCCCCCCCGTTTAATCCCTCCTTCAGCTTCGCTCAGGGCAAGCTCTCTCGCTACCGCACTCCGCATAAAACAAATTGTTGATTAGTCTATTTGAAAATCCTTTTTTACTTGCTTCAATATTTTAGGATATGGACAATCTACAAGTGGAACATGTTTGATTTTTTTATTCACTAATTTTTTCCCATTATTCGAAAATATTGAAATTACTTGCCTTTCAATTCTTTGTGTTTTTCTCCTAGTAATTTTATGTTTTTCCCTTGAGATGCTTAGTGAAAATGGCTCTAATTGATATGCGTACATGGTTACTTTACTATCAATTAGATATTTTTCAACTCCGCATTTCGTATTTTCACTATATGGTTTATCCTTTCCCTCGTCAGCTGGCAAGTTTAATATATCATGAGCAATATATTGGTATACTTGATTCTCGGAGCCTTTTCGATCACTTAAATGCGCTGCTAATCTACGGAAAACTGGCCTTGCCGTTATTACCCTTGTGTCTCCAGTTTGCCCTATATAGTAATAATTATCTTTCTTATGCGTTAAGCGGATGATATAAAGGAGGTAACGCCTTCGAAAATGTTCTCCTGTCAATTCTAAATGTAGATTTGACATACTACACCTTTACCAATTTCTTTTCCCACCCCTTCACCCTCTTGGGTTTGCCGGCTTTATCCTTCTCAATCTCATGCCCCTCGGCTTTAAGCCTCTTTGCCTGTTCCGCTATACTGCCGTGATACTTTTCTTGGTTTCACTTCATAACCTCTTCCGGGCTTATAATCCTGCCCGCTACGGCGCTGGCGGCGGCGACAGCCGGATTGGCGAGATAGACTTCCGACTTCGTGCTGCCCATCCTGCCCACAAAGTTGCGATTGGTGGTAGAGACGCAGCGCTCCCCTTCTGCCAAGACGCCCATATGCCCGCCGAGGCAGGGCCCGCAGGTGGGGGTACTGACTGCCGCGCCCGCTTTAACGAATGTCTCGATTAAGCCCTCCGCTAAAGCTTCCAAATAGACCTGCTGCGTGCCGGGAATAATGATACAGCGCACACCTTGATGTACCTTATGCCTTTTAAGTATGTGGGCAGCTAATCTTAAGTCTTCAATACGGCCGTTGGTACAGCTCCCGATAACCGCCTGGTCGATTTTAACGTTGCCTACCTGGCTGACAGGTCTAGCGTTAGCCGGCGAATGCGGCAAGGAAACCTGCGGTTCGATAGAGGAAACATCGTACTCAATTACCCTATCGTAAGCGGCATCGACATCCGACTCATAAACGAGATAAGGACGTTTGGCTCTAGACTTTATGTAAAGTTGTGTCTTATTGTCTACACGGAAAAGTCCAGCTTTACCGCCCGCCTCGATAGCCATATTAGCCATAGTAAAGCGGCCGTCCATCGAAAGCGCTTCAATCGCATTGCCGGTAAACTCCATCGCGGCATAAAGAGCACCATCGACGCCGATATCGCCGATAGTATAGAGGATGAGGTCTTTACCCCCTACCCATTTTCCCAGAGTGCCGTGATAAACAAACTTGATAGTCGGCGGGACCTTCATCCAGATATCCCCCGTAGCCATCGCCACGGCAATATCCGTCGAGCCCATGCCGGTGGCAAAAGACCCTAAAGCTCCATAGGTGCAGGTATGGGAATCAGCCCCGATAACAACATCGCCGGGGAGGACGAGACCCTGCTCCGGCAGGAGGACATGCTCGATGCCCATCTCGCCGACATCATAAAACTTTATCCCCTGCTCATGGCAAAATTCCCGCATCTGTCTAGCCTGCTCGGCGGAAAGGATGTCCTTATTCGGCACAAAATGGTCGGCAACCATGACGATTTTAGAAGGGTTGAAGACCTTAGCCACGCCGAGACGCCGGAACTCATTAATGGCTATAGGCGCCGTGATATCATTGGATAAGACCAAATCAACCGACGCATTGATAAACTCGCCGGGTGAGACAACTTTTTTACCGGCGTGAGCCGCTAATATTTTCTCTGCTAGATTCACAGTATACTCCTCAAAATTCAATAAAACTAACTTTTGTCGGCTGGCTTTTTAAGATGGGGAAGAAGCAGGATAATCAATGCCAATGCTGTAGCCGATGGGGCAACGATATAAAGTCCAGCACCGGCAGCCATACCAATAGCAGCAACAGTCCAAATGGTCGCTGCCGAGGTAAGCCCAAGGACAACGCCGCCAGAGCGGTGAAGGATAACACCGGCACCGATAAAGCCGATACCGGTAGCAATGCTAGCGGCGATACGGGCAGGGTCACTGCCCGAGAAGGCGTAGATAGAAAGCACGGTAAGTAAAGCCGAGCCCAAGCAGATAAGCATATTAGTCCGCAAGCCGGCTTCTTTGCCGGACCTCTCCCGCTGGAAACCGATAACGCCTCCCAGGGCAGTTGCCAGCAATAGCCTTAAAAACATCTCCAAGTCAGGGTTCATTTTACACCGCCTTATTTTTCTTAGCCGATAGCAGGCGATTAAGGGCGTTGATATAAGCCTTGGCGCTGGAGACGATAATATCAGTATCAGCGCCGCGGCCGGTATAAGTTACGCTGTCGCTTTCTATCCTGATTAACACCTCACCGATAGCATCGATGCCCTCTGTAACCGATTTCACCGAGAACTCGGTAAGCGTATTGGGCACTTTTACGCAAAGGTTAATAGCCTTATATACAGCATCCACCGGGCCGGTGCCGAGAGAAGCGCCTTCGATAATCGTTTTGCCTTCCGGACCGATAAGCCTGACACCCGCCATCGGGAGACCCTGGTCGCCGGAGGTAACCTGCACGCGGTCAAGGTGGTACTCCTCGGAAACAGTACGCTGCTCCTCGGCTACCAGCGATTCAATATCGCGGTCGGTAATATCCTTTTTCTTGTCGGCCAGCTCTTTAAAGGCGGCGAAGGCACGGTTCAGGTCTTCATCATTCAGGCTGTAACCCAGCTCGGAAAGACGTTCCCGGAAGGCATGACGGCCACTGGTCTTGCCCAGCACCAGGCTGCTGGACGGGATACCAACCGACCTGGGGTCCATGATTTCATAGGTGACAGACTTTTTAATCATGCCGTCCACGTGAAGACCCGATGAATGGCGAAAGGCGTTGCCGCCGACAATAGCTTTATTGGGCTGCACGGCAAAACCGGTCAGGTCGCTGACGAGGCGACTTGTCCGGTAGATTTGTGTGGTATCTATATTCGTCGTCAGGTTGAAGAAGTCGCTACGGGTCTTGATAGCCATGACGATTTCTT
>CAYGVP010000068.1:0-7515 GCA_964353385.1 uncultured Dehalococcoidaceae bacterium | reverse complement strand
ACTGTTTTACCGGCGCAGTCGATAACCCGCGTAGACCGACCAGTCAGCCTGTCCAGTTCATTATTGCTGCCGACAAAAAAAATAGAGTCGTCGGTAACAGCCACCAGTTCCGCGACCGGCTTAGCGGAGTCCATAGTTATTACATGAGCATTTTTCAGGATAATATCGGCAGGCATTGTATAAAGACTTTCGACAATATAAACTATTAGTTAGTATACTACGGAAACATCGCACAACAAAAAGGAGAAAGCTATGGATACGGAGTTACTGGCTCAGAAACTGTCCGGTTGGATTAAAGATAAGGTACTGGCGGCGGGGGGTAAAGGGGCGGTGCTGGGAATGAGCGGAGGCATCGATTCCTCGGTGGTGGCGGCGCTGTGTATAAAGGTTTTCCCTAAAAACACACTGGGCGTGATTATGCCCTGCCACAGCATCGAAAAGGACAGAGAACACGCCGAACTCACGGCAAAAAAGTTCTCCATTCCCACCAAAACGGTAGTCCTGGACAGCATCTATGATGCGTATTTAAAAATACTGCCGGATTTTAAGCCGGACCCGTCCCTCACCCGGTTAGCGCAAGCCAACCTTAAAGCCAGGCTGAGAATGATAACCCTCTATTACACCGCCAATCAGTTAAAATACCTGGTGGTAGGCTCCGGCAACCGCAGCGAATTGACCGTGGGCTATTTTACCAAGCACGGCGATAGCGGCGTGGACATTTTACCACTGGGCAACCTGGTGAAAAAAGAGGTCAGGGAGCTGGCGAGATTTTTAAAAATCCCGCAGGAAATAATCGATAAAGCGCCGTCCGCCGGCTTATGGGCGGGGCAGACCGACGAAGGCGAGATGGGTTTCAGCTACGAAGCGCTGGACAGCTATATACTGACGGGCAAAGCGCCGGAGGAACTGAAAAAACGCATCGAGGGGATGAGAGCCAACAGCGCTCACAAGTGCGCGACGCCGCCGATACCTGAGTTTTAGTATTTGTTTATTTGAAATTTTTTTACTCCAAACAAAGGGAGTGTAAATAGCTTCAAATATTTGTTTTTTGTTATATGTTAAATCAGCTTCATTTTCCTTATTTTTTGTTTTTTGAATTGCTTTTGTTAAGGTACACCGAGCAACAGTCATTAATTCCGCATTAAATAGTATGAAGGGAGCGGGGGAGGATTGTAAAGGGGATTTTGTCACTATTTACTTCTAACCATTCCGTTGCAAAACGGAATCCAGTTATCCAGAATTGTCCTATTTTACCCATAAAAGACACTAAGGCCGGATTACCTGGATACCGACTTGCGTCGGTATGGTTGATACTCCTATTTTTGAGTTGTGGTTTTGAGATTTGACCTTTGAGATTTGAGTTCACCTTTCTACCCCTCCGTTTGACACCTGGTTAAAAAAAACGGTAATCTAAAATCAGTTCGGAACGGGCAGGGGGGGCACGGCATGAAGAAAGTAGCTGTGGTGGGGGTGGGCGAAACGAAGTTCACCGGCCCGCAGAGCAAAACCGAGGTCGAGCTTTTCGCGGAAGCCGCTACGGAAGCTATCGCGGAGTCGAACCTGAAGCCGCAGGACATCAAAGCCCTGTTTATCGGCAACGCCCTGGGCGACTTCGATGAGGGGCAGGGCATGGTAGCGGCCTACGCGGCGGAGAACCTCGGCTGCATGTACGTGCCCGCCAACCGCTACGAGGGCGCCTGCGCTTCGGCGAGCATGGCTATCAGAGACGCCTTTATGTGGGTGGCTTCCGGCTATTACGATATCGTCCTGGCGGGGGGCATCGAAAGGGCAGCCACGATGGGAACAGGCCTGGCAACGCGGACTTTCGCCATGTTCAGCGACGCCCGCTACGAGTACCCGGCCGGCATAACTTTCCCGGCGGTCTTCGCCATGCTGACTTACCTTTACGCCGATACCTATAAAATCCCCCTCCAGAAGCTGCGGGAGCAGATGGCAAAAGTAACTATACAATCCTATAAGCACGGCAGCATCAACCCCAAGGCACAGTTCTTCGGGAAGAACGCGGATATGACCGTGGAAAAAGTGCTCGGGAGCTTCGTGGTCTGCACGCCGCTCACCCTGCACGACTGCTGTCCGTTCTCCGACGGCGCCTCCGCTGTGGTGCTGGCATCGGAGGATGTCGCCAAAAAACTCACCAAAAAGCCGGTCTATATTACCGGTGCCGGGCAGTCGTCCTGCGGGCCCCTCATCAATCAAAAGAAATACCTGCCGCGTATCCGCTCGCGCGAAATTTCATCCCAGCAGGCCTATAAAATGGCGGGACGGAAGCCTCAAGACATCGATTTGTGCGAGTTGCACGACTGCTTTAGTGTCGCCAGTCTGATTGCCGCCGAGAGCCTCGGCTTTTTCGAATACGGCAAAGCAGGGGAAGCCTGGGAAAAGGGGCAGGCGGATATCGGGGGGAAGATAGCTATCAATCCCTCCGGCGGACTTAAAGCCAAGGGGCACCCCATCGGGGCGACGGGGGCGGGGCAGGTCTACGAAATAGCTAAACAGCTAAGGGGAGAAGTGGAGCCGGGCAGGCAGGTGCCGGACCCTAAAATCGGCATGACGGATACGCTCGGCGGGGACTGCGCCACGGTGGTAAATATTATTCTGGAAAGGGGCTGGAAGTAAAATGGAACAGAAACTATATTTCAAAGACTACAACGAAGCCTTGAAACAGAATAAACTGCTCGGTCTGAAATGCCGCGCCTGCGGGGCGATAACGATACCGCCCAAGATGGCTTGCCGTCAATGCGCCAGCCCTGATATGGAAGTAGTTGAAGTAAAGAGTAACGGCAAAATAATTACTTTTACGACGGTATTCGTGGGGGCGGAGGGGCGGGAAAGCGAAGTGCCCTACACCATCGTAATCGTGGAGCTGGAAGAAGGACCCTGGATAATGGGCAACCTGGAAGGCATCGACCCGAAGGCGGCATCGATAGAGCTCATCGGGAAAAAGGTAAAGATGGGCGTTAAGGTCTTCCCCGGCGATAAATACTCCGCCGGCGAAAGCGTCAGGCCGGTATTCAGCCAGGTGAACTAAGGAACATTACAGAGAATAAATAGCCTGTAAATTACCCTTCTCTTAAAATGCTGCGGGCTATCGTCATCCTCATAATTTCCGAGGTGCCCTCGTATATTTCCGTGATTTTAGCGTCGCGGAAATAGCGCTCTACGGGGAAGTCTTTAGTATAGCCGTAGCCGCCATGAATCTGTAAAGCTTTGCTTGTAACAGAGCCGCAGACCTCCGAGGCGAAGAGTTTAGCCATGGCGGCTTCCTTAACGAAGGGTTTACCGGTATCGTGGAGGCGGGCGGCGCGGAAGGTTAAAAGCCGGGCGGCGTCAATCTGCGTCGCCATATCCGCCAGCATCCATTGAATCGCCTGGAAATCGGCAATCGGCTGGCCGAACTGTTTCCTTTCTTTGGCATATGCCAGGGCGGCTTCATAAGCGGCGCGGGAGATGCCCACCGCCTCGGCGCCAACGGTCACACGGCTGGCATCCAGCGCTTCCAGAGCGATTTTAAATCCCTGCCCTTCCTCCCCGAGCAGGTTTGCCGCCGGCACGAAGCAGTCTTCAAAAATAAGTTCGGTGGAAATTAAACCATGCAGCCCCAACTTGTCTTCACGTTTACCGACACTAAATCCAGGGGTATTTTTTTCCACTATAAAGGCGGTAATGCCGCGCCCTTTAAGCGTTTTATCCACGGTGGCAAAGACCACCGCGATGCTGGCCTGCTCGCCGATGCTGATGAAGCACTTGGTGCCGTTAATAACATAGCCATCCTGGCGGCGGGCGGCGGTGGTTTCCATGCCGGAGGGGTCGCTGCCGGCGGCGGGCTCGGTGAGAGCGAAGCAAGCCATCTGCGCGCCGCTGGCATGAGGGGGGAGGTACTTTTGCTTCTGGGCTTCCGTGCCGAACTGAATAACGGGGACGATACCCAGCGACAGGCTGACGCGCAGGTAATCATCGACGGCGGCGGAGGCGCAGGTCAGTTCCTCTACGGCGAGACAAAATTCCATTAGCCCCTTGCCGCTGCCGCCGTACTTTTCCGGTATCGTCAGCCCGAAAAGCCCCAGGTCCGCCATTTTCTTAACTTCCGCGGCGGGGAACTGGTCGCTTTTGTCAATATTAGAGGCTACGGGGGCTATCTCTTTTTGCGCAAAATCACGCAGGGTAGATTGCAGCAGCTTTTGTTCTTCCGTAAGGTCAAAGTCCATATTAACCTCTTTACTTTTCTTTACTATACTTTTTGTTGAACCCCAAATATCTATCTGGTACATAAGAGTATAGCAGATAGGAGGGGAAAAGTAATGCATTCAAGTGACAGTCCAAGAGCATTCATGTAAAATGAATGAGAGGTCTTTTACCCCGCGCTGAAAAGCCTATTTTGAAACTACATGAACAATAAACTAGACCAATTCAGTGGAGACGATAACGGGGAAGGCAGACCCAAGTACAGCGGCGGCATTATATCATTCAGCCTGAAAAAGACATTTGTGTCTTTCAAAAACCGCGTCTACCGTCTCTACTATCTTTCCATGGTAGGCCACTGGTCTTCCATGAACATGCAGATGTTGGCGCGCACCCTGCTGGTCTACCGCATTAATCCATCCGGCGCCATCCTCGGCGTGCTGGCGCTGGCCAATGCCATACCCACGATTATTTTCACACTGCCCGGCGGCGTGCTGGCTGATAGGTTTCAGAAAAAGACGATTATTCAGGCATGTCAGATTATTTCCATCATCATTTCGGCGGCTACGGCGGTTGTCCTTTTCACCGGTTACTTAAGCCCGGAACATCCGGAATCCTGGTGGGTACTGGTGGTCAGCGGGGCTTTACAGGGCGCGGTGATGGGCTTTATGATGCCGTCCCGCGTAGCCATTGTCTCCGAAATAGTCGAACCTGATAACCTGATGAACGCGATATCTTTAAATAACCTGGGCATGAATGTTTTTCGCGTGTTGTCTCCGGCGCTGGCGGGCTTTCTTGTTGATGCCGTCGGCTTTGCCTGGGTTTATGCCATCATGACCTTCATGATAGTCACGTCATGGTTCTTTATCCTTTTCGTGCCGCCGTCGCCAGCCAGGAACACTCCCGGCGGCAGTTCTCTGGCAGAAATTGGGAATGGCTGGCGCTACATCCGCGGTGAAAAGACCATCTTTATCGTTCTGATATTCACCGTCGTTGCCATTATCCTCGGTTCGCCCTATACCCAGCTGCTGCCGATGTTCACCGAGGATATCCTCAAGGTAAGCGCCACGGATATGGGCATATTGATAGCCGTCTCCGGCGTCGGCGCCATCATAGGCTCGCTTATCATGGCTTCCTTAACGAACCGCCGCCGTGGGACGATACTGCTTACTGCCGGCCTCGTGATGGGCATCGCGCTGATAGGTTTTTCTTTCTCCAGTCATTGGTATCTTTCGCTGGTGCTGATTATCTTCATCGGCCTGGGCAGCACGGTGCAAATGACGCTGGGCAACTCGCTGATACAATATTATACGGATGCCGCGCACCGCGGGCGGGTAATGAGCTTTCTGTTGCTGGGGTTCGGCTTCGGCAGTCTGGGGTCGTTCTTCGCCGGTATGCTGGCAGAAGGTATCGGGGCGCCATTATCGGTAGGCAGCTTGGCCATATTGCTGGTTATCATGTCGGTGGCCTTAATGGCCTTCTCTAAAAGAATGCGTAAACTGGACTAAAAAGGAGTATCTGATTGTACGAGAAAGTTACGCTGGATAACGGTCTGCGCCTGATTACCGCCCCCATGCCCCACACGCGGTCGGTGGCGATTAACTTTTTCATCGGCACCGGCTCCAGGTACGAAAACGAAGAACAGTGCGGCATTTCACATTTTATCGAGCATGTCTGCTTTAAAGGCACCGAAAAATATCCTACTTCGATAGATATTTGCTCGGTAATCGAGGGGGTGGGAGGTATGCTGAACGCAGGAACGGACAAGGAGCTGACCATTTACTGGTGCAAGGTGGCGGAACCGCATTTCTTTAGCGCTCTGGACGTGCTGACGGATATACTGTTTAACTCCAAGTTCGACCCGGCGGAGATAGAAAAAGAGCGGCAGGTCATCATCGAAGAAATCAACATGTCGCTGGACTCGCCGTCATCGCGGGTCTCCATGCTCATCGACGAGATAATGTGGCCCGGGCACCCGCTGGGCAGGGATATCGCCGGCAGCAAAGAGACGGTGACGGCAATGACCAGGCAGATGATGCTCGATTACCTGGCGGAGCAATACCAGCCGCAAAATACCGTGCTGGCGATAGCCGGGGCGATAAATCAACGGGAGACCATCGATGCCGTGAATAAGGCAACGGCGGGGTGGAAAAAACGGCGGCGGCCAGCCCGATACGTACCATACCGTAGTCAAGCCGGCAGGAAAGTACTCATCGAGAAACGTGATACCGAGCAGACGCAGCTGTGCCTGGCTTTACCGGGGCTATCGATTACGCACCCGGAGCGTTTTAAGCTGGACCTGCTCAATATCATCTTCGGCGAAGGTATGAGCAGTCGACTTTTTACCGAAATACGCGATAAGCTGGGGCTGGCCTACAGCATCCAGAGTTACGCCGAACATTTCCTGGATACCGGCGCCATGGCGATATCTGCCGGAGTGGACAATAAAAACCTGGCAGTGGCCGTGAAAGCTATCCTGTCCGAGCTTGCCCGCCTCAAGGAAAAAATACCCGAAGCAGAGATTAAAAAAGCCAAGGATCTTTTCAAGGGGCGTATTTTATTACGCATGGAGGACAGCCGCAGTGTAGCCGGCTGGACGGGCAGCCAGGAAATTCTGACAGGGAAAATCCTGACCGTCGATGAGGTGATTGCCATCGTAGATGCCATTACCGCCGGGGAACTGCAAAAACTTGCCGCAGGGCTTTTGAAAGGGGAAGGGCTGCGCCTGGCGGCGGTCGGGCCTATCGACCCTGAGGGGAACTGGGAAGAGTTACTGAAGATTTAGATTATATTGCTATCGTTATAGGCGTAGGCTTCTTTGATACATTCGCGAATACGCAGGGTCAATAACACTTTACCTCACCCTGCCCTTTCAAAACGGGGTGTCTAAGAGGGCCTGCCCTGGTTCCACTGAGTCACCACGAAGTGAGCCTGTCGAAGGAGGTGCAGACCCCTCTTTAGTCAATTCCCCCTTCCCTTAATCCCAAGGGAAGGGGGGTCAGGGAGATAGGTCGCTATAAAATTAAGAAGATAATAAGAGAAAAAGAGAGAATGAAAGAGAACGATATCTGTAGATTGCTGTAAATGCTACTATCTTAATTTGCGGTGAATCGCTATCTGCGGTATTATATAGACGTTAGCACTCTCACCCAGAGAGTGCTAAATAACGTAAGGTCACATTAATCTTTAATTCTTGAAAGGAGGCAAGGTATGGCAACCAAATTGCAGCCCCTGGCAGACCGTGTCCTGGTGAAACCCATTGAGAAGGAAGAGAAAACCAAGTCCGGGATATATATACCGGATACAGCCAAGGAG
>CAYGVP010000067.1:0-7602 GCA_964353385.1 uncultured Dehalococcoidaceae bacterium | reverse complement strand
TTGGTAGCGCATACGGGATTCGAACCCGTGATCTCGTCCTTGAGAGGGACGCGTCCTAGGCCGCTAGACGAATGCGCCATTGGATTCTTCCGGTTGTCTATCAATTAAGAATTTCAGGTTCTTATCTAACTGAGCACAGTTTTTTGCTTCCCGCGCTTATTATTATTATCACCTTTTTTATGATTTTGGTCAAATTAATTATCTCTTGTTTACATCTTTTGTTTTATATTTTGATATAGGGTAATTGAGTGTTTCCCTTATGGATGATAACCCTGATTACAAATGGGGGTTTGCACTTTAAAAAACCATAACCTCCCTAGTCTTACAAACGTATAATATTCCTTATAATTAATAGTAATTTAGATTAATTTAATATATTGCCCGCGGGTTTCCGTGAGGCATGTGTGTGGTTATGTTTAGAAAATGCTTTAAACTAAACAGAATAGGCATTATATTAGCTGCTCTTTTTATTGGTGCGCTTTTCCCTTTTTGCCTGCCTGCTACCCCTGTTCTAGCAGCTACAAACGAAATCCTTAAGCCAACCGCTTATACCTTGTGGTTTAAACTCGGTGCTGTTTTCCCGAATGATACTTTCAGCGGCACCATTTATTACATGATAAGCGGTACATCATAGAAAGGAAAAAACTAGCGTGAACTTAGACATGCTTTAATATATTGCAGATATAAAAAAATCCCGCCTTTTAACATAAAATCTGGATAAAATCCAGAAAAGGAGGTTTCAAGGATATGAAGCTAATAAGATTGATGGGTATTTTGATAGCCCTGGCTTTGCTTTTTAGCCTGGTGCCGGTCGCCTGGGCGGCTGAAGATTCGGTTTCCGGTAGTTTCACGCCTACTAACGTTCTTCCTACCGTTACCGTCCTGAATATCTATAATGCTGCCAACGCGACCATCACCAACATATCGCCCCAGGTATACTATTTTGTCAAGGTAACGGCCGGAGACGGCAATACCATCGAGGATATCGACGAGATAGACGTGCAGCTGTTTTACGACGCCGCGGGTAGTAACCCTGTCGCACCGGGTGTTGGTAACACGACACGTTGCGCTATCTTGACCTGGGACAAGGATGGCGGCGGTCTCGAGTGGACCATCAATGCCGGTGTTGGTACCTCTTGGTCGATTCTCACGGCGAACTGCACTAAACCGTCTAACATGGCGGCGGCAACCGGTGAGTGGGCCTTTGTCATGAGGGCAGGTAAAGTCGCCACCGAATCACCGGGCGCGGACAACTGGGATGTCTATGCCGAAGCCATCGATGGCAGCGGTAACGACGACATGTACACGCGCGACAAGGAAATGCTGTGGTACGGCGAGATATCTACCAGCGACACCGCTAACTTCGGAGGTGTGGATAACGGCTCCGGCTTTGCGGATAACACCAATGAAATCAATGATATATCCGTAAACTACATCTCCAACGGCGACTACGACCAGCGGGTCAAATCGGATGCTACTTGGGACGGCGCTACCTACACGGCGGATTATGACTCCACCGGTGCCTGTACCAACGCCCAGGAGTTTTCACTGAGGGCATATGATTCCGATGTCTTCGGGTCTGCGGTGCAGGTTGATACCACGGGTGTCAGCATCGATGCTACCGGTGACCTAACTGTTGAAGCGGGAGACGACGTAATCACCAATACCGTGTGGCTGAAAATAGCCGTAGTTTTCAGTAACGATACCTATAGTGGTAATATAGTATATATAATCGCTGATCGCTAATCGGTTAAGATGAGGAGGTGGCTATGGCCTCAATCTTGAAGAACGCAATCCGCCTTGGGTGCTTGCTGGCGCTATTTAGTACTGTTCTCTTGGTAGCGCCGGTGCAGGCCCAGGGCGGGTTTGCCATGTCCGGGAGTTTCTACGCCCAGACGCTGGAATTACCGCAGGGAGCTTCTATCCGTACACCTGAAATCTATGTGGTAATTTTTAACAATGCCAGTGAAGCCATTAACGTTAAAATGACAACCAGCGTCCCCCGGGGGGTTGCCATTGTCTTATCGGAATATGATTTTCCTTTAGGCGCTAAATCCCAGAAAAAGCTTGATGTTGGTATTGATATCGCCATGGAAGCAGTACCGGGTAACTACAAAATAGGTGTTACCGCTCAACCCTACAAAGAGGCAACTGGAAAAGTCCAGATAATCGGGGGCGCCAGCCAGGAAGCCGACCTCATCATTACCGGCGAAGTTGGTGTAGTGGATATTTCCACCGTCAGTACCGACGGAGCTCCGGTACCCGCAATGATTGTTTTATTCCGCGCTTATGAAAAGAGCAACTTTGAGATGGCAAGAACGGAAACTGGCAGCCTCGTGACTAATGTAGCTCCTGGCAACTACGTAACTCACGCTTATGTCGCCGGCAGAGAGCTCGCGGTAGAAAGCTTTAAAGTTGCCGCTAATGAACAAAAAACTCTAAGTCTAACGATAAAAACCGTCTATTTTGAAGGCTTTGAAATCGTACCCCTTAATCAGACAGACACGGGAAAGCTAGTCATGGTTCATGTTGTCGGTACGGTGAAAAACCTTTTAGATGCCTTCGATGCAGTTAAAGTCAATCTGCTTGTAAGTAGTGAAACTCGACAGGAAAGTATTAACGTAATCAACTTAAGTCGTCTGGAAAAAGGCGATCTGGAATTGAGCAATAACTATATGCCGGCTGACGGCTGGCAGCAGGGTATCTATATCTTTAAACTGGGACTTGAAGTCGGCGGGCAGATATACACCACATCGAACGCAAAAACATTGAAAGTTGATGAAACGGGGAAAGCCAGCCTGGTTAGTACAAGTGGTGCTACCGAAAGTATAACATCAACCCCGACATCGCCTGCAGAATCTGAAAGCTCGAACACTTGGCTGATTATTGCCGGTGCTGCCGTAGGTGTATTGTTAATCGTAACGATTATTTTACTTGCCAGAAGGCGAACAAAATAACTTGCTTCGGATAGCAATCGATAGTGTGCTGGCAATGTAACGATGCGGACTCTTTTTTTAATATGCTTAATACTTGCCTTTCAGTTAACGTCGGGCACGCCGGTAAATGCTGATGGTTCGGTAGAAGGCAGTTTTACTACAGGTGATTATACACCGCCGTCTCCGGTTACCAATCTCTCCGCCATCGGCATTACTTCTTTTTCGGTAAAACTATATTGGGCCGCACCTGGAGATGACGGTGATATCGGAACAGTTGCTGGATACGATATTCGGTGGTCTACATCACCCATCACCACTGAAAGGAATTGGCTCAACAGCAATAAGGTCTCTAGAGGAATCCCCGCACCCGTGCCAGCCGGCTCAAACCAGACCTGCATCGTAACCGGACTACTCCCTGATACCATCTATTACTTTGCCTTGAAAGCAGTCGATGATAATTCCAACTGGTCCGCTCTCTCAAATTGTGCCAGCGTCGCAACCCTTGCAGAATATCAGGAAACTACTCAAGAAAATCCTATCCAGCCCACACAGCCTGTTGTTGTGCCTGCTACTCCTCCAGATACCGGCCCCATCCGTCTGGATTTTAAAGGAAAGAGAGCCGTTATCTTCCTCGACCTTCTGCCCGATGGCACGCTGGCACGGACTATGATAATAACGTTGAACGACCGCCAGCTTGAAATGACTATTCAAAAAGGGACTATCTTCTTGGACAGTTCGGGTAAACCGATTAGTGTCATTATTTTAGAGTATGTTGAGCCGTATGGGACGGCTCCCTCCGGTTTCGACTTTCAAGCTACTTATGATTTCCAGCCGTCCTGCGTTATTGAGCCTTCAATTGATATAAAAATTCTCTATAACCTTCAAAAATTACAGGCCAATGTCAATGAATCGGATATCAATATTGCTTCTTACAACCAGAATCAGAAACGCTGGATAACGCTATCCACCATGAGGGATGTCATCGCTCAAGCTGCAAGCACCAAGATAACCTATTTCGCTCTTTATTCGTTATTAGTGCCCGAGTCTCAAGCTGTCACGGGGTCTTCAAATGTAACCAAAATGCCTCAATTGAATATAAATAATCTGACCTTGAGTTCAAATGTAATTGAACCGGGTGATACTCTTCTCGTAAATTTTAATGCGGCTAATGTAGGCGCTGCGGATGGCGAGTTTAATTTGCCGTTGATGTTCGATGGTAAAACTCTGGATAGCAAGATGGTTCTCCTCAAAGCGCAGCAGGAAAAAGCGGAAACTTTCACTGTGGTATTGGAAGATGAAGGAATTCACACTATTGGCGTTGGTTCAACTCTTACCACTGTCACCGTTAAAAAAGCCGGAGTAACCGCCGCCGGCGGTTCTCCGCTATTGCGTACAATCTTATTATGGATATCGATCATCGGCCTGGGCATCGTGTGTATTATCGTTCTAATAAATCTCTGGAGAAAAGACAGGGCTTTTCCGCGTCGTTTATAGTAGTTTAAGCGCTCCCTCGCACGTGCTTACCATCTGGAGAGGGCAACGATAGTGGTTCTGAATCGTTCCTTTTGAACAGAGACTTAGGCAAAACCTTCTTTACTTGGGGAAACAGTATTTTAGCCAGGTTTTCAGGTTCTTTTGCCTGTCCCGCAAGTTCGACAATTTTAGCATCCATTGCTTCCTCGCTTCCCCCCGCCTCGCGGTAAAGACTTAGCAGTAATTCTCTTGAAAACCAGTCTCTTTCCACATGCAAGGAAAGAGGTGTAGGAATGCCTCGACCGCCTTTGAAACTAAAACTTGACCAGGTCCAGGCAGAGCAAGGAATAAATTGCCCATCAGAAAGAGTTTGAGCCAGGTGATAGGAACGGCCAATATCCCTTAGGATTTTAACCAGAGAATCAGATTCTCTTTTTCCTAAAGAGTTTGCCATTTCTATCAGCCGCTGCACCAATACCCGCTGGTGCTTATTTTCAAAGATATTGTGGGCAGAAAGCGGTTCTTTACCCCAATGTCCTTCTATTGAATTTATCACCTTTCTTCCAAACCCGGTTCTTTGTCGAGCATACTCCTTCCATATCTCTTTATATCTTTCTGCCTCCACAATGTTTTTGGTAATCATGGTGAAATAGCGTAGTTTTGGAAATTCCCCGCCTGCACCCTGATAAAGATTACATATTATGATTCTCCCGCTGAGCTTGCTTAGAGCTGACGCCTCTTTTATTTCTAAAAGGAAAGGGAAATCCTTATTACTCACTACTATAGGTTTAAAAGATAAGGAACAGAAATGTTCGGGTCGGGCTTTCTTCCATATCCAGTCCCAGACCTTTTCCGTGTACTCTCTTTCTTCCGAGAAAGTTGCTAAGGCTAATATATCATTTGGCTCATATCCCTTTTCAAGTTCGGCGATGGCATTTGCGCCCAATTTAATAAATAGATTTATGGGGGGGAACTGCCTTAGAATCTGCATGGTTACGGTGGGTTTTAAAGCAAAGGTGTCCTGATGCGGAAAATTGGCAAATATCGCCTCCGCAACTTGCTTGGTGCCTTCTACGGAGTAAAGGTCTCCGCATAATAGGCTGCTGTCCAGTTCCTTTTCCGCTCGACCCATAAACGCCCTTATACCTTCGGCAATTTCTAAGGAGTTTGCTTCATGGGGTATTTGAAGCTGTCCGTGGACGAACTCCTCGAATTCTTCCTGGAATTTTTTCCGTATACCTTTATTGATGATATCGGTATCAACTTTTTTACCTGCTGGTGAAGTAAGTTCAGAAGGCAAAACTAGAGGAACGCCGGGGATAAATCCGCCATAATCAACCCAGGCAGGAACAGGTTTAATCTCTTGTCTCCTCCTGGAGGCTAGCACGGGCTTCTCCTTCCAGCTGATTCCGGTTTCCAATAATAAGTTATCTAAGAGTTCAGAGAGTTCGAGGACTTCGGAGAGCTTTACAGTAGCTACTCCAATTACCTTATCAGCTCCCCCGTAATAGACAAATAATTGGTCTTTAATAATAACGGCGCCGCACGGAAAAACAACGTTGTTTACCAACCCTTCTTTTTCATAAGGCATCTCCGGCTCAAGGAGTGGCGTTTTTCTTCGCATGATAACGCGCCAGGGCTCGTCCATATCAAGCAGGGCAACGCTCGTGTAATAGTACAATTTGTTATGCCTTTTGGTAACAACATGGTAGAGTAACAACCACCCCAGCTCTGTTTCTATCGGTGGTGCCGAGAGCCCGATTTTCTCGGCAATCGGTTGTTCCTGCCGCGGGCTCATGATGATATTTCCTTTTAAGTTACATTCTCTAAAGTTCAGGTCATCTACCATGTCGAGCCAGATACTCCGGCTGATACGGTGAATTAAAGCGTACTTGCCCCCGATTTTTTTAGGAAAAAGAGCGGCATCTTTATCATCGATGCCACAAGGAGAAATCAATACCGGCTCTGTCCATGTCCACCGTTTCACGAGAAAATCATTTAAAGTGATAGATGTTAAAGCTACTCGCGGAAGTTGACCATCATATGCGGTGTAACACATGTAGATTGTATCGCCTATTTTAGTCAACCTGGGGTCTTCACATCCCTGTTTCTCAAAATCCCGGCGGGGCGTGTAGATTGGCTCGTCGAGTCTCTCATCGATGTTAAAACCATCCTTGCTCGAGGCGTACCCTAACACTGAAATATCATTATCTGACATAGCCCGGTAAACAATATGGACTTTTTCCCCTTCATAGATGGCAGCGGGATTGAAAACCGCCTTTGATTCCCACTTGTGCTCCGGGTTAGGCTGCATAATAGGGTTCCCGGGGAAACGCTGTAGCATTATTTTCGCTGCCTTTGTCACCAGCATCTCGCCTATAAGAGCGTTCAGGTCTCCGCTGGCCACTGCGCAGGTAGTATCGGCAGCGCCGTAGTATATCTTGAGCTTTTTCCCTTGTACCAAAGCGCCGGATGGGAAAACAATGTTGGGCAGCCTGCCGTATTTTTCGTAAAGCTCCTGCGCAAATAGTATTGGCTTTTCCGTACGCGCTATAATTTTAGACGGGTTTTTCAGGTCGAGCAGAACCGCTTCAACACCGAAAATCGGCGGGGGAGAAAGATAATTTTGAATATAAGAGTAAATTAAAAGCCATCCGAAGCGTGTTTTAATCGGCGGCGCGCCGACTTCAATGTGGTCTTTGGATGTTCGCTGCAATGGTAAAACGTGGTCATCTAAGAAGGAGTACCAACCTTCCCAGTACTCGGGAGACCATATTTGCTCTTCAAGGTCAAAAAAGGCAAGACCAATCTTGGCTGGGGGATTATCCGTGTTAACTGTGAGCACTGCTGCTATCTTGCCCCCGATTTTTTCCGGGAAGAGTGCCATGGCTTTGGAATTGAATGGGGTGACAGGGTGTTTAGCCTTTATTCCTCTAAAGTCACTGGTAACGGCTAAACCAATTCTGATACCTTCGGCGCTCAAAGGGTAGCTTGATAAAGCTGTATAGAAAATATAATATTTATCACCGAGCTTAGTCACCCGCGGGTCTTCACAACCGAATCGTTCCCAATCGTGTTCCGGCTTAATGAATTGTCTGCGGTACTTGAAATGAATACCATCATCACTTATAGCATGACCTATGGACGAAACACCCATCTTTACACCTGAAATTATCTGCGGCGAAGAAATCGC
>CAYGVP010000066.1:0-7663 GCA_964353385.1 uncultured Dehalococcoidaceae bacterium | reverse complement strand
TTGCAGCATATCTCGAAGGAAAATCAGATGTTACGCCGCTGCAGAAATACCATGCCGCGATAAAATAATGTAGCCTGCCAATTGATTAAGCTAAAAAAGCTATCCGGCGATATTACAGCCGCTGTCCCGATGTATCCGCCCCAATCCTCTGGACACTCGTCCATTTGAGTTTCTTGCGGGTAATGACATCAAAAAAGCTCTTCATCATGATAAAATCGCATAGCTGTTTATATCCAATGATAAGCAATGGCGCATATAGAGCAAGCTTTTTATCTTCGCCGTCCAATTGAATAGCCATGATAGAAAGCAGTAACTGGAGAAGACAGAAAAACCCAAAGGTAGGCACGAGCACAAAGCCATTTCCATCAACGATTATCTGGATAGAAGAGACAATATTTACTAGACCGGCAAGCGGCAGGAAAATCATAGAAATAACCATATGCGGGAAAACCAGCTTCTGTAAAAACCCGTAACGGGAGTTAAAAACAGCATCGCGATGTTTCCACATAGCCTGGAAATTGCCGCGATACCACCTTAATCTTTGTTTAACGAAGTCTTTCACGGAGAGGGGAGCTTCGGTGTAAGAGACAGCGGAGGTGCTTGCCTGGACAATCTGACCGGATTTCAGAGCCTTGATAGTAACATCGAAGTCCTCGACTAAAGTATCAGTGTCATAAGAGCCGCCGCCCTGCATAACCTCGCGTCGATAAGCGCCCAGGGCACCGGGAACCACGGTGACACTGCCGAATATATCCAGCGCCCGGCGATAGATATTGATGCTGGCGATATACTCCAACGATTGGCAATTGGTCAGGAAGTTGCGACGGTTAAGCACTTTAATATTGCCGGCGACAGCGGCGACAGAGGGGTCGCGGAAAGGTTTAACCAACTCTACCAGCGTGTTCTTAGTGATTTGACTATCGGCATCTACAATGACAATAATTTCGCCGCGGGCAAATAAAAGGCCATGATTTAAGGCAGTAGCCTTGCCGCCGTTGGGACGATGTATTACTTTGACGCCCCGATTAGTGTAGCCCATGGCTATTTGATAAGTTCTGTCTTTAGAGCCATCATCAATAACGATAATTTCCTTATCAGGATATGAAGCCTCAAGAATAGACTCGATAGTGCGGCTAATAACCTTTTCCTCGTTATAGGCCGGAATAAGAACAGTCAGCGAGGGAATATATCCGGGAGAATCCAATTGCTTGAACTCCCGATATTTCTGATATATGGCTAATGGAACATTAAGGAAGTTATAATACATGGTCATCGTGAGGCTGATGATTAAAACCCAGGCAGAAAGGGAAAAAGCGCCCCAGAGATGCAGAGCCGCCCCAAAAACAAACGGGAGGAGGACGAAGAAGGACGACAGGCTCAATATCGGCATCCAGAAGGCGACGCGACCAATCTTCTTTTTCTTAGTGGAAGTGGAAGCCACAAAATTCACTAAGATGATTAAAGCAACGGCAGTACCGAGCCCAAAGGAAAGATAAGTCTGACGAGAAGGCACGATGATGACGAAAGAAATCAAAAGACAGAGAATGACGACAGCGATGATAACGTTTTTAACCACTTTTTCGCCACCGGTTCATCAATTTTTCGACAATACGCCTAAATCACGGGCTGCATCACCAGCTAAGTGCCGAGTGGATAAAGCGACCAGTTCTTTAGCATCGAGGATTTTAATACGCTGGTATTCAGCAAACTGCCGGGCTTCTTTACTCAAGGCAAGAACGCTTACAAGAACTTTATCACGGATACTGGCATCATAAGCCGCCGTGTCAAACTGCATGACTTCATTGACATCGTTAACAAAGACATCCTCATTCATAATGACACAAGCCGCAACCTTATGGTTGATGACGCCATCATCCTTATGCGCGTAAAGGTCAAGAATGTGTTCAGCACCGGACCGGCCGGCTACCTTAACTTTTTCACTGACAGTATAGCCTCTATTTTCCAGAAGCCACTTGAGCCATCCCCTGGGGTCGGTTTTTCCCTCATCCGGCTGATTGACGGACCTCGACGGCCGACGTTCTTTTTTCAAAGCGATGAATTCCGTCAAGCGGGCTTTACCAGCCAATAAAACTCTCAAATCATCCAAGCCATAGACTCTGATGCCCTGTCTTTCCGCGAATTTCATAGCTTCAGGGCTAAACCTGGGGACGGCAATAACCATCTTGCTATCAATGCCGGTGTCATATACCTTGCTATCGAAATTAAACAGCGGGTCGATGGGTACTTCTCCTTCATCTTGAGGAGCCGCCAGAATACCGATAGCCACGGTATGCCTGGTTATCAAGTCATCCATACTGGCGACGATATCAATTTTATGAGTAGCGCCGGACCGGCCCTTGACCTGAACAGATTCCTGGACATCATAGCCCAAACGGACAAGATACTCAATAAGTCGCTTTTTGGGCTCAAGCTCGAACTCAAGTCGCTTCCGGTGCGATTCGTTAAGGGAATAAGAGTACAGTGAGACATATTGAAGCTCCTCAAGGCGAAATATCTCACCTGTTTTCAAGCAACGGCATTTAATCATCGGGGAGGGGAATACACCATGGCAGCTGTTACAAATATAGCGCAGGCCCGGTTTCCGATAGTCGGTACCAATCAGCTTAAGTTCCCGACGACATTTGGGGCAGACCTGATTAAGCCCCCGCATGAATTCTTCTTCTAGTCCGATGTGCCCACAGCCGAAGTGCTCAATCAACCGTCCCCTGGTCAGCTGCGAAGAATCGCAGGTGGGACACCTTTCTATCGGCAGCAGCTGCACCGAACCAGCGGGACTGACGAGGATTTTCTCAAAATCCTGCTTGAGCAACAGTCCTTCCCTAGCCAGCGATTCCAGAATAAGCACCGTTTCTTTGGCGCTAGTGCCCATGATTTTTTCAGCTTCAACATATGAAAAGCCGTCACCGAGACTTAAATCAATCTCCGGAGACAATTGCGTAATTTTCCCTTTTAGAATACCGCTAATGAGGTTAGCGACCCTGGGTTCGTTCCAAATACCGGCGGTATTTTCCGGCATGGTTTCCTGGCGACTTTCCTTAACGACATTAATTTCAATATCATTTACCGTCGCGGGTGAGGCGGTAGCATTCAGTTCCGATGGCACGATGGTTTTATTTTTATTTAATTCGATGCCCTCCATCAAACCCTTAATCTGGTCGGCAAGTTCACGGGACTGCATAGGCTTTTTGTAATAATGGTCAAAGCCGATATCCTTACATTTTTCCCACATCTCGGAGGGTGGCTGACTGCCGAGAAGAATAATCATCGCTTTTGAAGATTTACGAAGCTGGCGGCAGGTCTCATAAATATCAATACCACGCAGGTTATCGTCGACAACGATGACATTAAAGTCCAAGCCCCCGGTTTGGACTAGATTGTCATCGTACTTAGAGAGCGTCGTGACCTGCCAGCCAGCTTTAGCTAAGGCTTTTTCTTCTTTCGATTTTAAAAGCCGAACAGCCGATAATATTAAGACCTTACCCATACACTCTCCCCGCAAATACAGGTCAACGGTTAATTCTTACTATTACTAATGTATATTAAGCATAAAAACACCTTTAAAACCTATAAATAAACTGTAAACATAGTCACATCAACACAAGGGGAAAAAGATGTTGAAAACGATAGCGACTAAACAGTATGATAGAAAAAAGGAGCAGCTGTAATGATAATCGGATACCTGGCTTTTATGATATTCATGGCCTTAATCCTTGCCTTATGGGAAATCCAGATAGAAGGAAAGGACGGCTGGGCAGCCAAGACAGCCAGCTGGCGTATCGAAAAGGGGTGGGTATTAAAGTTTACAGGCGGGCGCCCGCTGACAGGCTATCATGTCTTTATGACGTTATTCATGCTGGGGATAATACACCTGCCACTTTTCTTTACCTCCTGGAGCTGGCAACTGGAACTCTTATTAATAGGTTTTTACATGGGTATGGTCTTGATAGAAGACTTTTTCTGGTTTGCTTTAAATCCGCATTACGGCATCAAGAACTTCCGCAAGGGAAAAATCTGGTGGCACAAGACGTGGTGGGGGCCGGTGCCGAATTTTTACTGGTTTATGCTGGCGGCCGTCATTTTATTGATATATTTTGGCAGGACGGCGATTTAAGAAAAAGACCGGCCCTTTAAAATTCTATAAAAGCAATAAGGGTCGTTGTGAAAACAACCGTTAGCGGCGTAAGACATCACTCCACAGCCGCCCATGCATTGCTCACTATATTCACAACCGGCGCACTCTTTACCGAGCTCTTTTACCGAGAAAATCCGATTATAAGCAAACGACTTGTCATCGAACCAGATATCCCATAAGTCCCGCTGCCGCAGGTCGCCCTCAATCAGGTTGTCCGGATAGGAAAGGCAACCTTTCACCTTGCCATCGCTGGTAATGCCGCAGGATGCTCTCCCGGCGCCACAGCCCTTCCAGGCGGGCGACCGCGTATCAAGAAAAGTATAATAGCCCACCCCGTCAGCGGGCAGCATACTAAATCCGGTATTCCGGCAATAAGCAACGTGTTTATGAATAAAACGCCCGAGTTTCAAGAAATTGGATTCAGATAATCTCAATTCTCCTTCATTGCGGGCGCGCCCGAGAGAAAAGGTCGGCTGAACCTGCCAGTGCCGGACGCCAAGACTCTGGATGTATTTAAACAGCTCCGGCAGTTCATCGGCATTCAGGTCGTTTACCGCTGTTATTATCGCCGTGGGTATACCTGCCTTGATTGCAGCCCGTATGCCTCTGGTAATCTCATTAAATAAACCCGGCCGCTTACGAATGTGATCGTGTGTAGCTTCCAGACCATCCAGACTAACCCCAACCGTAGCTATTTTGGCTTTTAGTAGACGCCTGATGCTCTCCTCCAGCAGCAGTCCGTTGGTAACCATACGGATGGGTATCTTGAGTTCGCCGAGGCGAGCGGCAATCTTTATCCAATTGGGATTCAGCAGCGGTTCGCCGCCAGTAAAATCTACTTCCTGAACCAGCAGAGCCGGAAACTGGTTACAGAGGTTGATGGCTTCATCGAGCGTAAACTCGTTATTTCTCGGTGTACCTGCAGACGAGGCGCAATGGCCGCAGCGTAGATTACATGCCAACGTTAATTCCCACCCGATAACGAGTGGAAATCCTTCAAATACCATCAAAATAATCTCAATAACGGATTAATTACGGGAAAGAATATAGCATTATTCCTTCGCGCCGCCGCGAGTCTTTTACACTATTCCTTGTGTCTTGGCATAACCCATCAAAGCGATATAGTCGCCGGCACGGACGACTACTTCCCGTTTAGCCATGACATCGTCCGCAATATTCATGATAGCCGAAGCTATCGCTGCTGGCGGCTGTTTCCCCTCTTGCACGTAAGCCTTGACCTGTGTCTGCACCATGTCAAAGAAACGTGCGCTCGCCTTTACCTTTAATAAATCACCTTTCGCTTTAGCTAATTTATCGATGATAACCAGATACATGATAATGGTAGGGTCCCACTTTATAGGGATTTTAAATCTCACGTTTGGTACTACTACTTTAGGTGGCACAATAAACCTCCTTTTTTGTCCTTCCAGGACTATCAACATATAATAAAAGGACGCCAGCTACTGCTATTGGTTGATATTACCGGCGCCCTTGTTGCACACCCGTCACCTCTGCTTTGCTGCACTATATCGAGGATATATTCGGTCAGGTAAAATAATTATAGTCATTTTCAGGAAAATGTCAATAGTCACTATAAAAAAACAACATTGTACTCCTGTCATCACGCTGTTTCCGCACTACCCAGTTGAATAGCCCTATCACCATGTCAGGGCTTGACAACAGAACATTTGTTCTATATAATATATTCGCCAGGATAAATTATGAAAATACTCTGTATAATGCTGCCCCATTTCCCCTGGAGGTGCGAGGCCCGGAGGCACCCGGATATCGAGGGACGGGCGGCGATAGTGACCTATACGGAATACTCGCAGAGGCTGGTGCTGGACCATTCCCCCGGGCTGGAAGGGCTGGCGCGCGACATGCCCCTACAGCAGGCGCTGGCCTGCCACGGGGAGGCCGAACTGCTGCAGGCTGATATCCCCTATTACCGGGGTGTCTTTAATGAAATACTGGACGCGCTGGAGCAGAAAAGTCCGCTGGTGGAAGGTGCGGAAGCGGGCTGTATTTACATCGGCGCGGACGGGCTGCAACTGATTTACGCGGACGATAATGCCCTCGCCTGTGCCGCGAGAGAAGTCGTGGCGGAGTTTTCCCCGCAGATGGGGATAGCCGAAAATAAGTTCCTGGCGACTCTAGCAGCGCAGCACAGTCCCCCGGACGGCTGCAAGATATTGAACGGCGATATCGACGCTTTTCTTAAAGTCCTTTCCTGCGATGTGCTGCCGGTAGCGGTAAAAAGCAGGAACAAGCTGCACGACTTCGGGCTGGCGACACTCAGTCAGATAGCCGTTCTGCAACCCGGACCCTTTCAGTCGCAGTTTGGGCCGGAAGGCAAAAGGATTTGGGAGCTTTCCAGAGGACATGATGCTACACCGCTGTATCCCAGGTTTATGGAGGAAGCCATCGAAGAGAGCGCCATGCTACCCTCGGTAACCGTTTCCCTGGACGCCATACTGGTAGCCGTAGAAGCGCTGCTGTCACGCATCTTTGCCGGCAACGCCCTCAAGGGTCGAGGCATCCGCAGTCTAACACTGTGGACGCGGAGCTGGAACGCGGAAAACTGGGAGCGGAGCATCAACTTCAAAGAGCCGGCGATGGACGTGAGAGGCGCGGTTACCCGCATCAAGCGCATACTAGAGGAATATCCCCAGCCGGGGCCGGTAGAGCAGGCGGGGATAAAGATAACCGGGCTGGGCTATTCAAGGGGACGGCAGAAAAGTCTTTTCTCCGACATCAGAGCGAAGGAACACCTAGCGGACGACATCAAGCAGCTGGAGCTTAAGCTGGGCAATCCGCAGGTATACACCGTAAAGGAAGTGGAACCATGGTCGAGGATACCGGAAAGACGCTACGCGCTGGCACCTACAAACCGGTAAACACGCCGGAAGAATTAAAGATAGAAGAAGACGCCGCCGGATTGCCGGCGGCCGTCAAACTAAAGCGGCGGCAGGCCGTGATGACTATCGAGGATAAATGGCGGATAGACGACGAGTGGTGGCGCGCCGCACCAGTCTCACGGCTTTACTATAACGTTCTGTTCGCCTCCGGGCAGAGGGTAGTGCTTTATAAAGACCTTATCAGCGGCAACTGGTACCAGCAGGAATATTAGGGAGAAAATGGGAGGTCATTGCGAGGAGCCCCGATTTTCATCGGGGCGGATTCCACACCAGCAAGGATATTGACAAGCTGCGCGACGGCACTTTCATTACAGCAGCGGGATTGGTCATCCGGCGGCAGCGGCCCCGCGGCAAGGTGGTGTTTATAACGCTGGAAGACGAGTTCGGGCACATACCGTGCATGGTCTTCGGGAAGGTCTATGAACAGTATGAATATACGTTCCGGTCGGCGTTTCTGATAATCAAAGGGCGGCTGACCCGCCGCGAGGGCACCTGCAACGTGGTCATCAACCGGGCAGAGTCGTTCAACGCGCTAGAGAAAGCGCCGGCTTCAACAGATTGGCGGTAATAATGTTCCTGATCAATTTAAGCG
>CAYGVP010000065.1:0-7675 GCA_964353385.1 uncultured Dehalococcoidaceae bacterium | reverse complement strand
TTCCCTGGGATTATCGAATGGGTGGTCGGGGTGGGCGTCTCGATCGCGGCTTCCTTTGGGTTCACCCAAGACCTGCTCGCCGACTTCTGCCTTGAGCAATTGGGGGGGCTGGCTCCATGAATTACCTCCGCAATAGGGACACGGATTTTTCACCGCGTTTTGTATTGCCGCCTGAAACTTTTTGAAGCCTTCCTCATTTACCATACTATGCTCCTTTTAACAACAAGTGGATGATTTTTTCCTTTGCTTTAAGAATTCGACCAAGTATTTTTCATCAATATAGAGCCAGTTTTTTGTTCTTTTAACAACAGGAATTTTACCAGCTTGAACCCATCGACTAATTACAGAGTTCGCCACTCCGTATTTTCTTTCAGCTTCTCTTAAACTTATACCACCAGTCGGGGAAGGCGGCGCTTTCTGCCGCACCGGCAGGCTTTTCAGTTCTTTAACTAATTTGTCTTTTTCCTCGATGCCGTACTTTTGCAGTAAGGCTTCCACATCCGGTATGCCGACCCGTTTTCTTGTTGTTACCATTTTACCTACCTCCATGACAATGTTTTAATCTCTCTGGTAGGCCGTGCAGGATTCGAACCTGCGACCAATGGATTAAAAGTCCACTGCTCTACCAACTGAGCTAACGGCCCGCGGCAACGTAATGCCAGACATTAATTCTAACAAATCAGCCTCCTATCATGCAACTTATCCATAACGTTTTCCTGTGCTCGGAGTGATATGTTTTCCACTAAAATCAAGTCAAAATATCTATCTGTAAACATTATTGGTAAAAACCCTTAATGATATGAGGGTTAACTCACTTAATCGACCAGCGAATGCATGGCTATAATTAAAAAAGGTGAATTTATCCATGTCCAAAAACATGGTTAAATGAATATTTTTTGCCGTTTTTACTTTCAGGAGGTGTATATATAATTTATGAAGATTAGAGACTTGATTCTATCGGTGCTAATAGCAGGTATGGTTATTAGCACTGGGGTACTTGTGGTTTTTGCTTCAAACGGGATAGGCGATGTTAAAAACATCACCTCTGAAGCGAGTTCAGGGGAACTGCTAAGCAATGCCGGCAACAGCCTGCAGGATTTAGCTATTAGTATCCGTGATTCTCTGGACAGTCAGATGCAAAATCAGTATGAAATGGTGAAGACATGGGCGCAGGAGCCTTCTTTGATAGAGGTTGCCAAGAAGGCAAAGAGCTATTCCGCAGAAGAGCTTTTCGAAATGTGGAGCGCTAAAGAGAATAGACGTTATATATATATTGAGGCTGCCGGTGATGGGAACCCGAATAACGATTTATCTCCCGCCGTATCGAAATACCTTACCGAGATTTCTACCAGCATAAATTATCCGGAAATATTCATCACGGATTACAGGGGATATACGATTGCCGCCAATACTGCCACCAGTGTTTTTGGCCATGGCGCTGATCTCCCGAGAGTCGTCTTATACGCCGGAGGTCCTGTCTTTGAGAAAAAGGAATCGACCGGGGGCGGCGAGGATTGGTACAGGGCTGCTCTCGCGTCAACTGAAGGTTTCTATGTTAGCGATATTATCTGGGACAGCAACATCAAAAAATGGGGAATTGAAATAGTCAGTCAGTTAAGAGACCCTGCTACGGGCGAGTATCTGGGACAGATAAAAGCTCACTTTGATTATGGCACGTTCATCAATCAGTTCTTAAATGCGGAAATTTTTAACGTGTATGAGATTAAAGTAGTTGATAGAAGAGGATTAACCGTAGCTACATCGCTGGGTGATAAAACTAAGACCAATAACGTAAATTTTCGTATCTTCGACCAACTGATCATTTACAATGCTGTCTCTGCTAAGGAAATTGGGTATATTCCTGAACCATTTGTTGATGAAAACGATAAAGAAGTATACCTTGGCTTTGCCAAGTCAGAGGATTATTATGGGCATATCGTTATGGTTACCAAGAAGGCAGCAGATGTAGCGGCACCTATCGATACGTTTGTAGGGACATTACAATCCGATATCAGTGAAAAAAGCTCCGCCTTGCAAAGAAATATGCTCATTATCGGCGCCGTCGTGGCAATCGCTATTATTCTGTTAGCAGCTTTTATCTTAAGAGCTAAAGTCTCTGTTCCATTGGCGAAACTTACAGCAATTTCGGATAAACTCTCGAAGGGTGAGATTGAGGGTCTGCAGATAGATATCAAGGGGAAGGATGAAATAAGCAGATTCGGTGAACATTTCAAGGGTGTCTTGGCCGCCTTCGAATTCCTTAAAGATGAAGCGGAAAAGAAGCAGTAAGGTAGACTGATATGGGAAATATATTAGCATCTTACTTTGATAAAGCCAAGACAGCCGGGGGCATCGCAGCGCAGGTTAAGCTGGCGATGTTAACGAAAATGGCACGGGCGACCGCTCTTCAAGCTCCTGACTCTCCGGAGAATATAAAGATATTCGATGAAGCTATAAAACAAATCTACCTAACTAAATCTACGCCGTAAGCTGCTTAAGAGTATTCTTGTTAACAAGACACAAACAGGCGGGTGATAAAAGCCCGCCTGTTTTTTTATGGTTTATTTGAAGCTTATGGTCGGAGCGGGCAGATTTGAACTGCCGACCTTCTGAACCCCATGTAGCCCAGATAAAAGGCGGAGGCCGCTTGCCTCCTTTTCATTGGGCATTATAGATAAAAAGGTCTCTCTGAGTCAACACCCTCGGCGAAAAATTTTACATTTCTAGCTATTGTTATCCAACAATCTGCTATATTGTGCAATAGAAATAACAATCTACTTATTTGTTACCTTGAGCAACCATTGCGATGTCTGTATTCTCATAAATGCATCTTCTAAACTTGACATATACAGTCTTGAGTTATATGATCTGCTCCCAAAAAACTCTCACTCTTTCCGGATCAGTTTTTTGGGAGCAGATTAATCTGCCTTGACGGAAAAGACCAAATATAGTATCTTTTAACCACTTGCCACTAGTCGACCTTTAATCCACTGATGGGCGATTTCATGTTAAGCGAAATAAAAAGTCCGGAGCAAATAGAAAAACATTCATGACGCACAAAGTATAGAGGTGAGGATAGGCATGGTAGAGTTTGTTTGACTCATAAAGCTTCCTGTCAAAAGAACCTGGTGTTCTGTTGCCAAAATTATGGACTAAACTGTATTTACCGAATAACAAAGCAGGAGGTTAACATGCCCAATACGGAAAAAGGTGAACAGATTTTTACCAACTGCACAACAGGCGGGCCAGTCAATGTCTACGTAAAGGACGGGAAGATAACACGCGTCGAGCCGCTGGAACTTAGCAAAGACGACGCAACGTGGGTCATCGAGGCGCGCGGCAAGAAATTCTCTCCTGAAAACATGGCGAGGGTCTCCTCATATGCCCTGGCGGAAAGGTCGAGGATATACGGCACCAGCCGTATTCTTCATCCCTTGCTAAGGGAGGATTTTAATCTCCGTGGAGACAGGAAGGTCGGAAACAGAGGCAAATCAGGCTACAAGGAGATAAGCTGGGAAAAAGCCCTGGATATCCTCTGTGACGAAATAATTCGCGTGCGCACGACTTACGGTCCGGGCACCATGTTGAGCACGCCTGATTCGCACCACAACTGGGGAAACGTAGGGTATCGTCACAGCACCTATTTCAGGTTTATGAACATCTTAGGCTATACATATGCCGACCATAACCCGGATAGCTGGGAAGGCTGGCACTGGGGCGCCATGCATAACTGGGGTTTTTCCTGGCGGCTGGGAATACCCGGACAGTATGACCTTCTGGATGACGCTCTGAAGAATACCGAGATGATAATCTTCTGGTCGAGCGACCCTTCCACCACCAGCGGCATCTACGCTGGGCAGGAATCGGCCATCAGGCGTTTATGGCTGAAAGAGCTGGGTGTGAAGATGGTCTTTATTGACCCCTTCTATAACTTCACGGCTATCAACTACTGCGATAAATGGTTCGCGCCCAGACCCGGTACCGATACGGCATTTGCCGCCGCTATTGCTTATGTCTGGCTTACCGAAAATCTCTACGATAAAGAATACGTTAAAACGCGCACCTATGGTTTTGATAAATGGTGCGACTATCTTACGGGCAAAGACGACGGTGTTGCCAAGACGCCGGAATGGGCCCAGAAAGAATCCCTGATACCGGCCCGTGAAATCCGGGCCTTAGCCAGGGAATGGGGTAAAAAGAAGACCATGCTGGCAGCCGGAGGGCTCGGCGGCTGGGGGGGTGCCTGCCGTACCGCTTACGGAACAGAATGGGCCAGAATGATGGTGCTGCTTGCCGCCATGCAGGGGTTGGGTAAACCGGGCAGCAATATCTGGTCGACCACCGGTGGTGCCCCGTATAACGGCGATTTCGTTTTCCCGGGATACGCCGAAGGCGGCATATCCGGAGACCCGTTAAATTCTGCTTCCGCTTACCAATGGGTTCCGCGCGGCATATCCGCGCACCCTACGAGCTCATCGCTGAACAATCCCGGCGGGCAGCATGTACCCAGGATTCTAGTGCCGGAATGTATCATGAATCCTCCCCAGTACTGGCGTGGAAAGGGCTTCTGCGGCAGTTCCACCGAGACCCAGTTCATGCAATACAAATATCCTGAAGACGGGTTTTCTCCTTTGAAGATGTTCTGGCGTTACGGCGGTGGCTATATTGGTACTATGAACAATACCAACCGCTGGGTTAAGATGTACCAGAGCCCGAACCTGGAATTCGTCGTCAACCAGTCCATTTATCTGGAAGGCGAAGCCAAATTCGCCGACCTGATACTACCTGCCTGCTCCAACTTCGAAAGGTGGGACATCAGCGAGGCGGCTAACTGCTCCGGCTACATTCCCCATTCGTCTTACGGGTGTAACCGCCGCATGATTATCTTCCAGAAGAAATGCATCGAACCGCTCGGTGAGTCCAAATCCGACTATGATATCTTCGCTATGGTCGCCAAGAGGCTCGGGTTCTACGAGAAATTCTCCGAAGGCGGCCTGAACGAACTCGATTGGGTCAAGAGAATGTTCAACGCCAGCGACCTGCCCAAATATATCACCTGGGAAGAATTCGAGAAAAAGGGCTATTTCATCGTCCCGCTCCCGAAAAATTACAAACCGGCCCCGTCCTTGAGATGGTTTGCGGAGAACAGGAAAAAGGATGACATCGACTGGGGGCCTGTCGGCGGTGCTACCCAGGGGCTGCCTGATTCCGTAGGTCACATCGATACACAATCAGGCTTGATTGAGTTTGAATCGCAGAGCCTCAAACGCTTCGACCCGAACGACAAAGAGAGGCCGCCGGTTACCAGATATATCCCTTCCTGGGAAGGGCATCACACCAAGGCGCTGTATAAAAAATATCCGCTTCAGCTTATCTCGCCTCATCCGGCATATAGTTTCCATACCATGTATGACGCGAAAGGGTGCTGGGTAAACGAAATACCGGAACACCGGGTCAAGATGGCGGACGGGCACTATTACTGGGTTATCCGCATCAATCCGGATGACGCGAAAAAGAGGGGTATTAAAGAAGGCGACATCGTAAAAGCCTTTAACGATAGAGGTGAAGTGTTGCTGGCCGCCCAGGTCACGGGACGAGTACCGGCTGGAGTGGTCCATTCCTACGAGTCCTGCTCTATCTACGAGCCTATCGGCGAGCCCGGAAAATCTCCCGACCGCGGCGGGTGTATTAACCTGCTGACAAATCACCGCTTCATCTCCAAAAATGCCTGCGGGATGGCTTCAAACTCCTGCCTGATCGAAGTAGAAAAATGGAAGTAGCATAAGGAGGATAAAAACATGACTAAAGGGGGTTTGGTAATCAATATATCAAAATGCAATGCCTGTTATTGTTGTTTTACTGCCTGCAAAGACGAATACTGGGACAATGATTATCCTCCCTATACTGCAGCGCAACCTAGGCACGGGCAGTTGTGGATGAACCTTCCCAAGACCGAGCGCGGTAAACACCCCTATATCAAAGTCGCCTACATGCCTCTGCCATGCATGCAATGCCAGGATGCGCCATGCGTTAAGGCAGGTAAAGACGGGGCCGTCTACAAGAGACCTGACGGTATTGTGGTGATCGACCCGAAAAAGGCTGAGGGACAGAAACAGGTAGTGAAGTCATGCCCTTACGGAGTAATCTACTGGAATGAAGAGAAGCTACTTCCTCAGAAGTGCACTTTCTGCGTCCACCGGCTGGAAAAGGGCAGCATACCCAGATGCGTGCAGGCCTGCCCGACCGGCGCTCTGACCTTCGGCGACCTGAACGACCCGAATAGCGAAGTATCCAAACTACTAAAATCGGCTAAAGCCGAGGCTTTCCACGCTGAGTGGAATACCGTCCCCAGTGTTTACTACATAGACCTTTACAGGATAACTAGGTACTTCATCGGTGGCACGGTGGTATTCGGAGACACGGATGAATGCGCCGAGGGTGTGAAGGCAACCCTGACCGCTGATGGAAAGTCGGTAAGGACGACGACCAACAACTACGGCGACTTTGAATTTGACGGCCTCGACGCCGGAAAATACAAGTTAAACCTGGAATTTGCCGGCTATGCATCGAAAACAATCAATATTGACCTGAAAAAAGATAATTACCTTGGTGAGATAATTCTAGCCAAGGCTTAAGCTGGAGAGCTTAAGAGTTTAAAAGGGGGTAGCTAAAGTGACTAATTTGTTTGACCTTACAGGTAAAGTGGCAGTCGTGGTTGGTGGCGGTGGTGGCATTGGACATGCTCAAGCCCTGGGTCTGGCCGATGCCGGTACCGATGTTATCATTGCCAGTCGGAAATTGGAGCACCTCGAGCCGGTAGTTAAAGAAATACATGGCAAGGGGAGGAAGTCCCTGGCAGTCGCGGTTGATGTCTCTCAAGAAAAATCCGTGGCAGCCATGGTGGACACCGTTCTAAAAAAATTTTCTCACATTGATATCCTGGTCAATGCCGCTGGACTTGCTATCCGCAAGCCCGCCGATACTTTCCCCATCGATGAATGGCAACAGGTGATGGATATCAATACCCGCGGCACATTCCTCTGTTGCCAGGCTGTCGGCAGGGTGATGATAAAACAGAAGAGCGGTAAAATTATTAACCTTTCTTCCGTCAGGGGCAGATATGGCCTGCCGTCCGGTTATGCGGCCTATTGCTCCAGTAAGGGCGCCGTGGATACACTCACCCGCACGCTGGCCTGCGAATGGGCTAAACATAATGTTCTGGTGAACGCCATAGCCCCCACTATGGTGGAGACAGATTTAACTCGAAGTGCCTTAGCGGACCCAACTTTCGCCAAGCAAATGAAGGACCGCATCCCGCTGGGCAAATGGGCGCTGCCGGAAGATATCGTCGGTGCCACTATCTTTTTCGCTTCCAAGGCATCGGATTTTATTACCGGACAGATACTGTACATCGACGGCGGCGTAACTACCTGGTAGCCGGAAAAACTTTAAAAAGAAAAGGAGAAACAGCTATGGGAAAAGAAGTACTGGTTGATTTAAGTCATCCGTTCGGTAATGGTTCGCCACTATGGCCGTATTTTGCGGATGTCAAGATTGAGAGAATGCACTATATGGCTAAATCCGGCGTTCTCTCCCAGACGGTGACAACGGTGATGCATTGTACCACTCATGCCGATTCGCCGGCTCATGTCTTCGAGGGAGGGCGATTCACCCA
>CAYGVP010000064.1:0-7726 GCA_964353385.1 uncultured Dehalococcoidaceae bacterium | reverse complement strand
CGTTTTCTCTTGATATAGCGGCGGTATGACGACGGTTAGCGGTGGCACTTCTTCTATTATTATCGGTGGTTCTGGCTCGCTTGGTTTATCGGCAACTGTAAAGTTCACCAGCGCCGACCAGTTGCTTTCGATAGGTTGCGTCGACCTTACCCGCCAGAAGTAGGTTTTCCCGTACTCCAGAGTAATATTTACCTTAACGGCGGTTGTCTTGACCTTGGTATCGAGAATGGGGGAAGTCATTTCCGGATTATCGCTTAACATAAACTGGTATTCGGTAGCGCCTTGTAAAGGATTCCATGAGAAAGCAGGGTTAGTGCCTGTAATCATTCCGCCTTGGTTGGACACCATTGCCTGGGCAGACGCGTCTGGGAGAGGTTTGATGGTGAAATATCTTGTTTCGGAATAAGGACTATAGCCGGGCTGCGTAGTGCGTATTTTCCAGTAATAAAAAGTCCCCGGGATAAAATTGACATTGGCAGCGACTGCCTGTTGCGGTCCAACCACGACATAAGCTACGGTATTATTATTGGCTACAGGTATCAATGCCACCTGCATGAGGAAGTCCTCGTCATAGGCAATTAAGAGTTCGTAATTTGTGGCTACGGAAGGGCGTTGCCAGGTGAAGGGTATATCGTAGGCAATGCCGGTCAGGGAATTTACTTGGACACTATATCCATCCGCCGGCTGCGTTAACGCAATTTCTACATTCAGAATAACATCACTGTAACTATAGAGCTTGTTAGTGCCATTAATTTTGACCGCCCATAATTTACCGGTGCCGGCTTTCAATGCCTGCGGCTCGGCATTAAGTCGAACATTCAGGTCGTCGATATCGGTGGTGGTAGTGGTGGTGCTGGAGCTCCATTCTGTGGATGCCGCCGGGGCAGTGGATGGTGAGAGGTGCCGCCAGAGTGTGCTCTGGTCGGTACCTGCATTATATTCCAGCGCATAAAGGATATTGTCGGTAATCGCCAGGCCGAAAATACCGCCAGTAAAAGCGCCGTTAAAAATGTCTGTCCATGTAGTGCTGGTTCCTATTGTCCATTTCATAATGTTTCCGCCGAGTGCATCACTGGCGGCGTAAATTATTTTATTGGTACTGAAGCTTTCATCGGCGATAACCTGAACGTTAACGGCTCCCGGTTCAACCTGTTGCGTAATCGAAGTCCACGTTGCGCTTCCATTGGTGGAATAGGCTACAAACCCATTCTGGCTGCCGACGAGCAAATTATTGGCGCTGACACTGACTATTGTCGCACCGCTGCCGAGGGTGGTGGGCATAACAGTAGGCCAGCTGACGCCCCCATCGATGGTTTTAGATACAGAACCGGCAGCGTTAAGCACGTATGCAACTAGAGAGCTTTCCACTGCCATATCCTGGATAATGATATTACAGGTGCGGGCATTCCATGCGGTTCCCCCGCTGCCGCTATTATAATAAATAGTGCTGCCGTTTTTTTGAGCGAGGTAGATAGCGCTGGCGCTCGATGGCTTAATACGCACGATGAAGTTTGCAGCGCCTCTCAAGCTGAATACCCTCTTCCACGTGGATGCCAGGCGCCAAACGCTGGTATCGGTGCCGTTTTCCGAGACCAGATAGACCTTGCTGCCGTCCGCGGAAACAGCGACGTCTCTGGCTATCGAAATGGCTGTATCGATAAGGCTGATGTCGTCAAATGTTTGTCCGTTATCCATCGATTTGGCGAAAGCGCTTTCATCGCCTGATGTCCCGGCTATAACACTGCTGCCCAGCCAGGCGACCACTGCCTTATTATCACCTCCTGGGCATTTCGTAGCGGTAGAAGTGCTTACCGTTGGCGTGCTTACTGACGGGTTGGTGGAGCGGTAAACGGTGGTGGTGTCATAAGAGCCGGCAATTAAGTATGCGCCGTTATAGTCTATACTATGGATTTTTGTGTTAAGAAGCAGGGCTGTTTTCACCGTGTCTACAAATCGGTAGATGCCGCTGGTGGCGTTAGCGGTGGCAGTGCCGTTGACTGTTATGCCAATAAATGCTTTACGGCTGGCAGGGTCATCACCCTGGAATGTGGGTGCCAGCGCCAGCGAAGCCGAGCTGAGGTTGTTAATACCAGCATCGCTGGCTACCACGCAGGGAAAGCCCGCGTAGCTGGCAGCGGTATTCCAGGTATTATTATTGATATTGAGAAGCTGGAGCCTGACACCAGCGGCGGCGCCGGTGTTATCGGTAACAACTGCTAGGGTTGCATCTGCTGAAAAAGTTGGAGAGAAAGCCAAAGTTGCTGTTTCGTTATCAGAAGCAAATCCGTTAAGTGTGTTGGTCTCATGCCAGCCCTGTGTCAGCGAACCATAATCGAAATACCAGAGATTGGCGATACTGTCTGCGCCCGCTGTTTCCTTGCCTGCGACGGCTATATACTGTATGACGCCATTAATGGGGGATATCGCTATATTATAGATGGCAGCTGCCGGTGCACCGACGGGGTCCTGCACTGTGCCCATCGTTTGCCATGTCGTGCCGCCGTTAAAGCTGATGAAGACTGCCGCTGGCGTAATGTTAGCGGCAACCAGCAGGTTATTATCGTCCGGAGCAATAGCTATAAGGTCGGCTGTAATGGGTGCTATTGCTGTCCAGCTTATGCCGCCATCGGTTGATTTATAGGTGCCGTTGCCGGAAACGACATATATAGTGAGGGAATCGTTGCCGATAGCGAAATCCCGCACGTCTATGCCGGCGGGACCAAGCATGTTAGTTAGTGTAGAAGGGATAGTCTCTGCCGACCACTCGCATATGCCGGCCGATACCGGTTTGGCCCAGGAAAAAAGGCTAAGCAGCAGCAGTAAACATATGCCCAGGCTGGATATTCTTGCCATTTTCTGTATCATGGGCTTGCGGTGATAAAAAACTTCCTGTTTTATTCTTCTCTGGTGTGTAATTTGGTATAAAGCGCTTTCTGTATTGCCAAAGCTTTTTCCGGTAGCTGATTTACCTTGCCTGCGGATAATGCTAAAAAGTAGACCCTGGCGGTATTTTCAATGAGCTCGCAGGCGGTAAAAGCGTCCCGCACGGTCCTTCCCGTTCCCACCGCCCCGTGGTTTGCCAGTAAAACGGCGTTCCTCTCTCCCAGCGCCGCCAGGACATTGGCCAGCTGTTCCGGCGTGCCGCTTAAGGCATAGCCCGCCAGCTTTATCTCGCCGCCGAGAAAAACCGCTTGGTCTTCCAGTATCGGCGGGATATCAAAACCGGCGACGGCGGCGGCGCTGGCGAAGACCGAATGGGTGTGGATAACGGCATTGACGTCTTTTCTCGCCCGGTATATGCCGATGTGCAGCGGCATCTCTATCGATGGGGGCAGGTCGCCCGCTATCCTTTGGCCTTCAAAGTCGATAATAGGGATATCGTCAACCTTTAAAGTGTCGTAATGTCGCGAGGTTGGGGTAATCGCCATCAGCTGATTCTTGCCGTTGGAGGGCAGCCGCAGGCTGATGTTGCCGGAAGTGCCCACCGCCAGCCCTTTTTCCGCCATTTTCAGGGCGGCTTCGAGCACCGTTTTCCTGGCTTCTCGCCACTGGTTCATTTATCCTCCCCTTGTTTAAGCCGTTACTAGATTCTAATATAGTCGGGCAACTGGTTCAAGCTTTACTTTCCCAGAGGCGACGATGTCGTTTCATAAGGCCAGGCCAGTAAACTTCCGTCCATGAAACAGACATTTTTAAAGCCGGCCCCGTCGAGCATTCTTTGCGCCTGGTAGGCCCTTATGCTGGACCGGCAGATAACAACTATTTCATCGTTTTTAGAAAGCTCGCCGATTCTCTCGTGCAGTTCCGGCAGGGGGAGGAGCTTTACCTGCGGAGCTTCGATACGCTGGGCTTGCCATTCTGCTGTTGAACGCACGTCCAGCAGGACGAATTTATCGCCTTTATCGAGCTTGTTTTTCACTTCCTGCGGCGTTAGTGCCCGAGCATAGCCCGCCCGCTTGTTGCGGATGATGTTGGCAGCGTGGTGCAGCGGGTCCATGGCGCTGTTATAGGGCGGCGCGTAGGAGAGGTCTAAATTGGCGAGATTATCTACGTTAGCGCCCATGGTCAGCATTGCCGCCAGTACATCGATGCGCTTGGCGGCATCGCCTTCCCCGATAACCTGACCGCCCAGCAGCCTGCCGCTGGCTTTCTCTGCGATTAGTTTTACCAGTATATCTTTAGCGCCCGGATAGTAAGTTGCATGGTCATTGCTGGGGACAAGAGAAGTGATGATTTTATAGCCGGCGTCTTTCGCTTGCGTTTCGTTGAGTCCCGTCCGTCCCACATTAAGGTCAAAGACTTTAACGATGCCCGTCCCTGCCACTCCCGGGAAGGTGTCTCTGCCGCCGGTAACATTGGTGCCGATAACCCTGCCGTGCTTATTGGCTGTCGACCCCATCGGGACTAAAGTCTTCTTCCCCGTGATGAGGTTGACCATTTCTGCGCAGTCGCCGCCGGCGTAAATATCCGGGTCGCTGGTTTGGAGGAATTCGTTGACGACAATGCCGCCGGTCGTTCCGATGGCCAGGCCTGCTTCTTTAGCCAGCGTAATATTGGGCCTGATGCCCAGAGCCAGCAGCACCATGCTGGCGTCGATTCCTACATCTCCGACCATGACTTTTTTCACGCCGTTGTTGTCTCCCCGGAAGCCGGTGACGCGCTGTCCGAACATCAGCTTCACGCCTTTGGATTTCAGGTGCTTTGCTAAGTGGGCGGCGATTTCCTCATCCAGCAGAGCCGGCAGGGGCCAGCCCAGCATTTCGAGGATAGTGACTTTAAGACCCATGGCAACGAAGTTCTCCGCCGCCTCCAGCCCGATAAGGCCTGCCCCCACAATCACCACCTCTTTATTCTTTAATGCGGATATGTAATTACGTATACCAACGGCATCCGGGATATTGCTAAGTGTAAAAATGCCTTTTAAGTCCTTGCCTTCCCAGTTGGGCACGGTGGGCGTAGCTCCGGCAGCAATCACGAGCTTATCGTATTCTAATGTCTGGCGCTTCTCCTTCTTGATATCGACTATTTCCACACTATGAGCTTTAGTGTTGATGGATGTGGCTCTGGTGCCGGTAAATACGGTCATTCTAAGCACGTCGCGGAAGTAGCTGGTCTGCCGTGAGATTAAGTCTCTTTCCTTCACCACCCCGCTTAGAAAGTAGGGCAGGCCGCAGGTCGCGGTAGATAAATTATCTCGCTGCTCGATAATTGTTATCCTGGCGGACTGGTCTAAACGCCTTGCCCGGGCAGCGGCTTTAGGCCCGCACGCCGTCCCCCCGATGATGACAATATTGTTTTGCCTGGGCATAGGGCACCTCCGGCTAGATTTTGTGCTAATGTGAGTTTATGTCAAAGAGGGTTAACGGCGCAAATGTTTTTTAATCACTCTCGTATGTTAATTCAATGTGTGGTATTATTATAACCTAATAAAATCATAAGAAAGCATAAATGAGAAATAGACATATTACTAGATTCGGTTCACCTTTAGATCGCTCTGGTGCACTCTACTGTCCATCTGACCAAGAAGGTCTTATTCAAATGGATGTTGATCTGAAACTTGCAGAACTACACGCCAAAGGTATGCCTATCACTCCAGAGATTGAGTCTAAAATTAAAAGTGATGTACAGCAGAGAAAGATAGAGTACAATAATAAAGTCAATCAGGTAGGTGTTCCTGGTATATTTAAGAATTTATTCCAGATATCAAAAAAAGCCAAAGCCGAACAGTATGTCCGACAAATAGTGATATCAGAATATGATTTATTCCTGTTAATCCATAATTGTGGTCAAATCCGCTTTACACACCGTTCTAAGTTCAAGCAGTATACTCCTGAACATCTAAAAGTATCGGATACCGATAGAGTTGAAATGAAAGCAGGAAAACCAAAGACCTTTTTAACAAAGATACACTCAGGTCTATTGGAACGTAGATATCTCCATGTTCACTTATTTGAATATAGCTCAGAATGGCATTGTTTTTATTTTAGCCATCAAGACATTGAACCAGCAGAGACCAACCATTGGAAAAAAGGCGGAAGCCATGTACACTATATAAGCCATCTATGGCCAGAATTGAAGAAGAGATGGATTTGGAGTAAATTTAATAAACGCTATACAGATATATCGGGCAGTCTTCATATAAAATTTGAACCCTTTGAATTTCCTGACTCATTCAAAAGTAAAGGAAGCTACTTAAAGGATAATAGTAAGCTACCGCCGTGGGCAGTCATTTTTGACCCTAGTCTTGCTGCTGGGTGTGGTGTAATTCCATTACCAGCAGCACACGTCGCAACTAGAGGATTATGGTTTGCAAAAGTATCTCTACGGCGGGGATATTAAATTTATATACTTTGAAGCTAACTTAACATAACTCTAAAAACAACTAAATGAAGCTATTTAGCTTCTAGTCGTTTCCTGTTAAAAAATAAGGGGGAAGTCTTTTTAACTCCCCCCTCTTTAAAGTCCTTAAATATAACCGCAACTATTTCTTCTTCGCTTTAGCTAGCGGTATGTCCCCCAGGTTAATATCTTTCTCTGTATTAAGCTTGTTAAAGGACTTAGCGGCAAAGCCTTTGGCTTCAATCGTCAGGTTATAAGTGCCGTCCGCCAGCCCTTGGAACCAGAAGTCCCCGAAGCCGTCCGTGGCGGCGGTCGCTTTCTTGCCCGCTTTAGGTCCCGTGAGCGTGCAGGTTGCCCCGATAACCACCTCTTTCTCGATAGGGTCGTAAACGGTGCCGGCGATGAACTTCTTGGGGATATTCAGATAATATACCCTGGGTTTTAATTTGAGTTCAGGCTTAAGCACCTCGGCTTTGGCAATCAGGGCTTTGAAGTCTGCCTCTTCCCCGAACTTGATCGCCTCGGTCGGGCAGGCATCGGCGCAGCGGGGTATCTTCCACTCGCCGCCGTCGAGCAGGTGGGCGCAGCCGGTGCATTTCTGGGCGATGTTCAGGCTATCATTGAAGAAGATAGCATTGTAAGGACAGGCGTCCACGCAGGCTTTGCAGCCGGTGCATTTCTCCGGGTCGATGATGACCAGCCCGTCGTCCCTCTTGTAGATAGCATCCTTAACAGGGCAGGCGGGTATGCAGGGGGCTTCGTCGCAGTGCATGCAGAGAACAGGAATATAATGCATTTTTACCTTGGGTGCCGTACCCCTGATATACTCGTTAAGCTTCATCCAGAACTGCCCGGTATCCGGCTGGGGCTTGGCATAAGGCGTCCAGTCGTTGCCGACATGCTCATCCTTGCAGGATATCTGGCAGCAGTGACAACCATTGCAGATACCAACATCTATTACAAAAACCTTTGCCATGTTTACTTACCTCCTTCGACAACCCAGCCATTGAAGCGCAGTCCCGAAGCCGGGTCATACTCTCTGGCAAATGCATCCGGATATAGCTTCTTCCATTCTGCCATCTCTTCCATGGTAACCTTCTCTACCTCGACCAGGAAACCGCTGGTGGCTTCACCGACGCAGTTCTTGGAGGTTAGCGCATCAGGAGTTATCAGGTCAATGGCGCCACCACGGTCAATTTTGCCTGGCAGTATCGAGTCCACCCTGGCTCCATGGTCCATGTAAGCCACGCCCGGCATCAGCCTTTCGGTGACATAAGCGCCGCAGAGGACAATGCCTCTTTCATTGTGCGCCTTGACGATGTCCCCGTTTTTAATACCCCTCTTTTCCGCCTCTGCCGGGTGAATCCAGAGCGGTTCGTACATATAG
>CAYGVP010000063.1:0-7731 GCA_964353385.1 uncultured Dehalococcoidaceae bacterium | reverse complement strand
AACGAAGTGCGATGACAGACCGTGAAAAAAATGCATCCAATGATAATATTACGGACTTGAAAGCCAAAGAGAAAAATGAGCCGATAGCTTCGTTCTTAAAGATGAAGTTAATAGAACTTACTCCCGGCTATGCCAAAATAACGATGGAAATTCTGCCGGAGCACCTTAATTTCAATGGCATGGTCTTCGGTGGTATTATCATGTCTATTGCCGACCAGGCATTTGCCTACGCCACGAACTCGCTGGTAAGCCCTAGTATCGCTACGCAGTTTAATATTCATCTGATATCCGGCGCAAGTGTTGGCGACGAACTTACCGCCGAGTGCCGCGTGATTAAAAGCGGACGGCGCATAGGCGTATCTGAAATGACGGTAACCAACCAGACCGGTAAGCTCATCGCCAAAGCCACCGGAACGACTGTAGTAACGGGGTAAAAACAGACTTATTTATTTCGGTTTCAGTTAATGGGTGAATTTGAGATCAACAATAAATGCAGATTATGAGCAAACATTGGCTACTTAAAAGTATTGACAGAGATGGCAGAAGGGAATAGCATGTGGTCAGGCAAATTCCCACCAGTAACATTGTAAAGTCCTAATTAATGAATTTGTTAGGTGGTAAACAAAAATGTCGAATGAAAAAAGTTTTGAGGAATTGGAGAAGGCGGGAAAGATAATTATCGAAAATAAGTGGGATGGCATAAAGATTTATGCATTGGATGCGTTATTTAAAAGTGAGGAAAAAGCTAATCTGTTTGCTTCAGCGGTGACAAGTGATAAAGAACTTTATATGATAATAAAGGTAGAGAAAGAGAATAGTATTTTAGATTGGTGTTGGGGAGTATATGGTTTGATTGTGAATCAACATAATGAAAGTTACCCAACTAAACAGGGAAGTAACGGACCTACTTTTACTGATAAGCTAATTGAGATAAAGGATATCGATAACGTTTTAAACGGTGGAATACTATTAAAATTAGAGCATATTAAGATGTAAAACGGTTTCACCCCAAGTTGACAGACTCGTTCGAATTACAAACCAACAACAATTTGTCATTCTGACGAAGGTCAGAATCCAGCATGAAATACTATTATGTTTATATATTAGCCAGCAAACGCAGGGGCACATTATATATTGGTGTTACGAATGACTTGATAAGGCGAATATACGAACATAAAAACGGATTGGCTGAAGGCTTTACGAAAAGGTATAAAGTATATAATCTGGTTTATTATCAGCAATGTGAAGATATAGAATCAGTGATTCAAAGAGAAAAACAACTAAAGGCATGGCATAGAGAGTGGAAAATCAGATTAATTGAAGAAACAAATCCAATGTGGAAAGACCTTTCTTCTAATCTATTCTAGCATGGATTCCAGCCGGAGTTTACCCCGTACTAGATACGGGGCTGGAATGACAATTCTATTTAGTGTAAAAACACTTTCATTCTCTCAGCTTCATTTCGTATTGACAGCTTCATTCATAATGTGTTAATCTAGTCACGTTATATGAAAATATCAATCATCCGCAGTGAACTGGAGAAACTAAAGTTCATCTTTACCGGGCGCACAGGAGGTGCGCGTCGGGAGGTATGACGGTTTATTGTAAAATTTAATGGCTGTGTCCAGCTATATTCGTTAATTATAGATTACCTCCCCAATGTGGGAGGCAATTCTTTTTAAGGGTATATTTTAAGAACATGGAAAAAAGAGAGACAATTCCACAAATTATCAAGAGCAACTGTGCTAATTGGGGCGCAAATAACGCTATGTCGATGAAAATGTTCGGCATCTGGCGCAGATATAGCTGGCAGGAATACTATAGCTATGTTAAATATTTCTCGCTGGGCATGATTAGCCTGGGGCTTAAGCGCGGCGATGTCGCCTGCATCATCGGCGATAATGAGCCGCAGTGGTTCTGGGCGGAGTTCGCTGTACAGGCGGCCGGCGGTATCGCCACCGGCATATATGTGGACTCCGTGCCTTCGGAGGTAAAATACATCGCCGAGCACTCGGACGCTAAATTCGCCGTCGTCAACGACCAGGAGCAAACGGATAAATTCTTGGAAATCAAGCCGGGGCTCCCCTTATTAGAAAAAATAATCTACTGGGACCCCAAAGGGCTGCGGAACTATGAAGACCCCTTGCTCGTTAGCTTCAATGAGGTGGTGGAGCGGGGTAAGAAATATGAAAAAACGCACCCCGGACTCTTCGAAGCAAATGTAGATTCGGGTCGAGGCGATGATACGGCTTTTATCTACTATACTTCAGGCACTACCGGCCTGCCCAAAGGTGCAATTATCACTCATCACGCCCTGATAACTACCGCCCGGGGGTTCGTTAACCGTTATCCCCTTAATGAAAAGGATAATCTTATCTCCAACTTCCCGGCGGCCTGGGTTGGGGATAGCTTCTTCGCCACTATTCCTCATTTATTAACAGGGGCGATACTAAATTTCCCCGAGGAACCGGAAACAATCGCGGAAGATACGCGGGAAATAGGTCCTAATTTCGTTATCTACGGTCCCCGCCAGTGGGAAGGTCTGGTAAGCGAAATACAGGTGAAGATGCTGGATGCCTACTGGCTCAAACGCCTTGCTTATAAGCTGTTCCTGCCGGTAGGACACAAAATAGCCGATATGAAATTCGAGGGTAATACGCCGAATTTGCTGTGGCGTATCCTGCACTTTTTCGCCTATCTGGCGCTATTTCGCCCTCTCAAGGACAGGCTGGGACTAAGCAAGGTCAGATTCGCCGTAACCGGAAGCTCTGTTTTGAGCCTGGATACTTTCAGGCTTATCCACGCTATCGGCATCGAGCTTAGACAGTGTTACGCCAGCACCGAAGCCGGTCTTATATCTTCTCACAGCAAAGGGGAAATTAAATTCGAGAGCGTAGGGCGCCCGGCGCTGGGCACTTCGGTTAGAATCACTAGAGAAGGTGAGCTTTTAGTCACCTCCGATTGTATGTTCACCGGCTACCATAAAAACAAGGAAAAGACTGTGATTACTCTGATAGACGGATGGTGTTATACCGGCGATGCCGTAAACCTTAACGAGCAGGGGCACTTGATATTCATGGACAGATTGGAACACATGGGCATTTTGAAATCCGGCGCTAAATACGCCCCCCAGTACATCGAGGGCAGGCTTAGGTTCAGCCCTTATATTAAGGACGCCATGGTTATCGGCGGCAAGGATAAAGACTACGTTTCAGCCATCGTTAACATCGATTTCGCTATGGTCGGCAAATGGGCGGAACGCCACAGGATACCTTACACAACATTCGTCGATCTTTCTCAAAAGAAAGAGGTAGCCGACCTGGTGCTGCAAGACCTGGAAAGAGTAAATAGCTATCTGCCGGAGCAATCCCAGGTGCGGAAGTTCGTCCTGCTGCACAAGGAGTTCGACCCTGATGAAGCGGAACTGACCCGCACGAGGAAACTAAGAAGAGAATATATGGAACAGCGCTATAAAGACCTCATAGATGCTTTATACAATAACAAAGAAAAAATAGACGTTCAGGCGCCCGTGACCTATAGAGACGGACGTAAAGGCGTTGTTACCACCAGTATTAATATAAGAAATATCAGGAAAGAGGCATCTTAGTCCATGGATGAACTGCTGCAATACGTAATTACCGGACTGGCATTGGGTGTCATTTATGCGTTGATAGCACTCTCGTTTGTCGTTGTCTGGAAATCCAGTGGAGTCGCCAACCTCGCGCTGGGACAACTGGTGCTCTTTTCCTCATGGTTTGCATACGGCATGCTGGTGCAGGCTGGTCTCCCGGTGTGGCTGGGCATTCCACTGGTGATTGTTTTCGCCCTGGCACTAGGCTGGATAATAGAGAGGTTTACACTGCGCCCGCTCATCGGTCAACCAATACTTTCATTAATCGCCGTCACGCTGGGGCTGGCATACTTTTTAGAGGGGCTGGTGGGCATTATATGGCCGAAGAGCCTGGCATCTATGCCTCCCCTTTTCCCCCAGGAGCCAGTACACATCGGCAGCGCCGTTATCAAGCAAGAATTTCTCTGGGCAGCCGTTATCTCGCTGGTTTTATTCGGTTTGCTGACCCTTTTCTTCAGATATCATAAAATGGGCATCGCGATGCGGGCTACCGCAGATGACCAGAAAGCCGTGCAAGCCTGCGGCATACCGGTGACCAGAATCTTCTCACAATCGTGGATGTTTGCCTGTATACTGGCTGCTGTCGGAGGGATTCTCGTATCGAGCATCGGCAATATCAGTAAAGCTCCTCTGGTGGAAACCGGGCTTCAGGCTTTCTCCGTAGTTATTCTGGGCGGGCTCGATTCATTCCTTGGAGCTATCATCGCCGGACCCATAATCGGCCTTGCACAGACGCTGGGTGGCGGTTATTTAACCAAATTAACGTGGGAAGGAATCAAAGACGTAATCCCATTTATTATCATCATCATCGTAATGTTCGTTAAACCGTTTGGTCTGTTCGGGGAGAAGCGCATAGAGAGGATTTAGGATGTCCTTACCTGCTGGTATAAGAAATTACAGCTACGCTGAAGATATGGCAATCTTCCGCACTAGAACGCACTGGGTTTTGCTTATCGCGCTGTTGGTTATATTGTTTACCGCTCCCCTGTGGTTCGGTAATCACTGGCTCAGCATAGCCAATCGGATTGGCATCACCATTATTGCCGTTACCGGATTGAATATATTAACCGGTTATTGCGGCCAGCTCTCCATCGGGCATGCCGGATTTATGGCGGTCGGCGCCTATACATCGGCGATACTGGTAAGCAAGTTTGATATGCCGTTCATCGTAGGGTTGCTCGGTGCGGGCATTGTGGCCGGGCTTATCGGCATTCTCTTCGGTATACCTTCTCTTCGGGTAAAAGGCTTCTACCTGGCAATATCTACCATCGCCGCGCAGTTTATTATTATCTGGGTAGTCGAACACTGGACATCCCTTACCGGTTCCAACGGAATAATGGATGTAGGCCCCGCCTCATTCGGTGGCATCGTTCTTAAGAGTGTCACCAACGAATTTTACTTAATTCTCGGTATAACTATTATCGCCATCTTTGTTGCCAAGAATATTGCCCGCACCAGAGTGGGCAGGGCTTTTGTGGCTATCCGCGATAACGACATCGCCGCCGAGGTCATGGGCATTAACATTTTCCGCTACAAGCTTACCGCCTTCTTCATCGGCTGTTTCTTCGCGGGTATCGCCGGTTCCTTGCTCGCGCATACTAGTCGAGGAATTAGCCCCGACTATTTCCAGTTTAAAGATTCCATCCTCTATATCGGGATGATTATCATCGGGGGTTTGGGCACGACAACCGGACCGATACTCGGCGTGGTATTTATCCGTCTTCTTGATGAACTGGTAACCCGGTTATCTCCCGCTTTGCAATCCGCTTTCCCTAATATGCTCCCCGGCTTTACATCAGGCATAGCGCCGATGTTATTCGGCCTGGCAATTATCCTGTTCCTGATATTCGAGCCCAGGGGATTGGCACATCGCTGGCAGTTATTTAAGTCGGCCTACAGGTTCTGGCCCTTTTCTTATTAAATAAAGAATGAGGTGATTTGTTATGTGAAAACGACAAACGAATTAAAAGAAATAACCAGCGGATTAAATATTTTGAAAGGGGAAATATGAAACACAGAAAATTGATATTGCTAATGTGCGTATTAGCGGCAATCCTATTAGTTGCGCCGCTACTTGCCTCTTGCGGGGCAAAAGTTGAACCCGGACAGGTGCTGAAAGTAGGCGTGATGACGCCATCGACCGGGCCGGTACCGGAGAAAGGAATCCCGGGGCAGCATGGCTTTGCGGACGCGGTCGCCTATATCAATAGCGAACTGGACGGTGCCGGCGGTTATCCCATCGAATTGCTCTGGCGTGATTCCGCCTACAATATGGAGAAAATAGGCACTATAACCCAGGAGTTCATGGATTCCGGCTGTCTGCTTTTCGCCACTCATTCCTCGACAGAAATGAAAGCAGCATCGGGTAAGTCCAATGAAGTTGGTTTTCCCGGCCTTGCCGCATTCATTTCTACGATAAATTTACATCCCGTGACTCACGTGTATGCACCAACGCCCGATTACGGCGATGACTGGATAGCCTTTGCCGAATACTATATGAAGAATATCTGGCCGACCACGGGCAAAACTGGGAAACCCAAAATGGCCCTCCACGCACTGAACAACCCAACCGGGCTGGGCATGAAGAACGGTGCTCAGGCTAAGGCAGCTGAGCTCGGGATAGAAATAGTGGACATCGCGGAGCATAAAATCAGCACCATCGATGAAACGGTAAGTTTACAGAAAATGAAGGATGAGGGAATAGACGTACTTGTCATTTCCAGCACACCAGCGCCTACAGCGGTTATAATTAAGAACGCCAAGAACCTTGGAATGTACCCCGGAATCACCATCGGTTGCTGTGCGGCAAGCTTCGGCCAGGCACTAATTGACCTGGGCGGTGCGGCTACCGAAGGCGTTTACGGCGTAGCACATACAGCCTACTGGGATGATAACGTCCCCGGTATTGCTAAAGCCAAGGAATACTGCCAGAAAAACAATCCGCAGGATATGGGCAACGATGACTACCTCTCCTGCTGGACCACGATGATGGTGATGAGAGAAATCCTGGTACAGGCAGTAGGGAATGCCGGCTATGAAGCTCTTGCCAAGGGCGACGCAGCGGCATGGAAAGTGGTTGAGGAACAAGGTATCAAGAAACTCAAAGGTTATACCGCAGAGGGACTGGTAGGCGGCACAGTTAGATACGTCGGAGGTGGTGATAACAGGTTGAACAATTATCTGCGGCTCCATAAGGTTACCGGCGGTAAAGCTGTGGCGATTAGCGACTGGCAGGAAGCGCCGCTAATAAAATATGAAACACTTGATTGGTGGGGTAAATAGTTCTAATAATTGGGGCGCCGCCGCAGCGGCGCACCCGAATGTTTTGACCTATGCTTAAACTGAATAACATTGAGGTTACCTATCTTAACGTCATCAGAGTGCTGCACGGCGTGTCTCTGAAGGTCGAAGACGGCGCTGTTATCGCGCTGCTCGGCGCTAACGGCGCAGGGAAGAGCACAACCCTGAAAGCAATATCGGGCTTGCTTCATGTAGAAGAAGGCGAAGTAACCGACGGCAGCATCGAATGGAACGGCGAGAAAATCGATAAGAAAAACCCCGAGCAAATAGGTAAACTTGGTATTATTCAGGCGCTGGAGGGGCGCCATGTCTTTGAGCACCTGACGACCGAGGAAAACCTGATGGTCGGCGCGCATAATCGCCGTGACCGGCATGCTGTCAGGTCCGACCTGGAGATGGTCTACGACTATTTCCCGCGCCTCAAGGAACTGCATCGCAACACGGCCGGTTATCTTTCCGGCGGCGAGCAGCAGATGCTGGTCATCGGCCGGGCGATGATGGCTATGCCCAAATTGATGATGCTCGATGAACCTTCGCTGGGCTTGGCGCCTTTACTTGTCGAAGAAATATACGATATCATCAAACGGTTCAATATTGAGCAAAAGACTTCCGTCTTACTGGTAGAGCAAAACGTGCGTATCGCCCTGAACATTGCCCATTATGGGTATGTCATGGAAAACGGAAGGGTAGTGTTGGACGGCAGCGCTGATTTTCTGAAAAACAACGAGGACGTGAAAGAGTTTTACATGGGGCTTTCCACGCTGGGCACCAAGAAAAGCTACCGTGAGGTCAAGCATTAC
>CAYGVP010000062.1:0-8003 GCA_964353385.1 uncultured Dehalococcoidaceae bacterium | reverse complement strand
CCGGCGGTAGACGATATGCACGTCTTTAGCGCCGAGTCTTAAAGCCACCCGTGCGCCGTCGATAGCCACATTGCCGCCCCCGATCACCGCCACTTTTTGCCCCACCGCCACCTTTTTCCCCAGGTTAACATCTCTCAAAAACGAAGCGCCGTCATAAACGCCGGGCAGATTATCCCCTTCCACGCCAAGGCTTTGACCGCGGTGCGCCCCCGGCGCCAGGAAGACGGCGGCGTACCCCTGGTCGAAAAGGCTGTCTAAGGAATCTATTTTAGTATTCAGCTTAATATCAACTCCGGCTTCTTTGATGATTTCGATTTCGCCGTCGAGCACCTCGGGTGGCAGGCGGTAATCAGGGATACCGAGGCGCATCATGCCGCCGGCTTTAGAAAACTGCTCGAAAACGGTCACGCTATGGCCCGCCTTGGCTAAATAGTAGCCCGCCGTTAGCCCCGCCGGCCCCGACCCCACGATGGCGACCTTTTTGCCGGTGGGAGGCAGCTTTTTTGAGTAATGATGCCAGAAACCGGCATCGCGGTCGGCTACAAAGCGTTTTAAGGACTTGATGGAAATGGGCTCGTTCAGCGCGCTGCGGCGGCAAGCTTCCTCGCAGGGATGGATGCACACCCGCCCCAGCGTAGCCGGGAAGGGCACTTTCTCCCGGATAACCGCCAGCGCCTCCTGGAATTTCCCCTGCCCGATAAGGTAGACATAGAGCGGCACGTTGATTCCGGCGGGGCAGGCATGCCGGCAGGGCACCGCCGCCTCTTCCCAGTCCTTGTCCGGCTTGAAAGCCGCTAAGCTGTCCATCAGCGCGCCGGTGGGGCAGACCTCTACACAGGCGCCGCAAAAACGGCAGCCGGAGTCCTGCAAAGGCTTATCGAAAGCCGTGCCGACCAGCGTATCAAAACCGCGTTGTGAAAAACCAATGGCCCCGATGCCCCGTTTATCCTGGCACATCTGTACGCAGCGTCCGCAAAGGATACAGAGGTTATAATCGCGCTGTATAAGCGGCTCTCGCGTAAAATCCACCGGCAAATTTTTATATTGATATGGTAGCGTCAGCTCCTTAATCCCGATGTAGTCCACCAAATCCTGAAGCTCGCACTGGTGGTTGTTGGGGCAGGAAACGCACCGCTCGCTGACGGCTACCTCGCGCAGGCAGATATCGTTAGGCATGCAGCGTTGCCTTCGGTGGCAGGTGAGGCAGGCATTAGGATGCTCGGTCAGTATAAGCTCCAAAAACGCTCTCCTTAGCTCCTGCAGTTGCGGCGATTTTGTGATTACCTTGATACCGTTAGTAGCGGGCGTGGTACAGGCGGTAGGCAGACCCCGCATATTTTCAATTTCCACAATGCATAGCCTGCAGCCGCCGTAAGGCTGCAGGTCGGGGTGGTAACAAAGGGTAGGGATATAGATGCCGGCGCTCTGGGCTGCCTGGAGCACCGTGGCTCCTTTTTCGGTTTCTATCTCGGTTCCGTCGATAGTCAGCCTAATCTTATCGCTCATAGACATTAAAAAAGCCATCTTCGATGTATTCGAAGACAGCTACCTCCCGGTTCCAGCTTTGATTGTAGTGCTTGCCCACATTACATAGACTTTAGCATTAAAACGGGGGATAATTCAAGGTCTGGTCAAAGATTCCCCCCTCTTTTGTAAAGCCCTGCTTAATCATATATTTTTAGGGATTTGTGTCTTATACCAGGTCTTCCAGTTTAATACTATTCCAGTCCATCATTTGGCTGGGTTTGGGCGTATTGGCGAGCGTTTCTTCTAAAGCGTCTACTTTCTCGGTACAGTCTTTCATTAGGTCGTTGCTCCGCTTTAAATGTTCCTCGGCGGCCTTCTGATGACCGTTTTTTTCCTCCCTTGTAAACCACATCTGGGAATGAAATACTTTGTATATATTATCTATATCTTCTGCTTCTCCGCCCCGATTATCCTGGAGTTTTTGTAGATAGGCTTTCCAACGGGCTGAATGAAACAATCGAGATACCCCTTTCGCAAACGCAATATTTGTTTTCATTATTATCGGCTATACGAAGGGGTTTGTCAACGTGAGGATGAAATCATGAATAATTGTTCCATGTTAAAAGAAGGACTTGATAATTGTAAGAACCAGGGATAAACCCGTTTTACATCGCTTGGTCGTGGGGTGGGTCGGTAGGTAAATCGTTAACGGGTTGACCTGCCTGCCGGCGGCGCTTTATGAAAAACCTGATGATGAAAGTTACCAGGTAAATAACGGCTAGCATCCCCACTGTAATCAATACGGTGTAAATAGGATTGAATTTCTTAATGTCCTCGATGGTCATGCCGAAGATAGCGCCAACGCAGACGTATAAGCCGTCGAAGATGATACTGGAAAGTACAACCCCCAGTGCTAGCGTACGGAAACGTTTTTTTGCCGCCATCACCAGTAACATTGGGAACCTCATCCCGATCAGTCTCGCGAAAGCTACGGAAAAAGGCGAAGTGATGTTGACACGGCCGATGGCGCCGGACTTTGATATAATCTTGTTGAAAAATCGGTCCAGACGTATCTTGTGATAAAACCTGGTTAGAGCCGGCATGCCGAACCTGGCGATGCGGTAAAGTATCATCGACCCTAACTGCCGGCCAGCCTGAGCGCAAAACCAGAGTCCTATCAGGTGCCAGGGCGGCATTTTGCCGGTGCCTATATTGATGCCGACGTTTACCCAGAGGAACTCCAGCAGAAAGGGAATAGCTAAACCGATTTCCCCGAGGGTGCAGATAACGAAAAACAGTAAAGCCATCCGGGGGTCTAAAGTGGCGGTAAAATCAACGATGCCTTGAAGAAAGCCTTCAAGGTCCATTACCTGGCCTCGTTGTAGGCCGGGACGCTGAAAAGCGCTGGTACGGTGACGAATCGGTAGCCTTTAGCCAGGAGCCGTTCGATTATCAAAGGCAAAGCCTTAACGGTCAAAGACCTATCAGAGTTTTTATTGTTATGCTCGGTGCCGTAGCCGTCGTGCAGCAGGATGATACTCCCCGGATAGGTTTTATTAACGATTTTATTAGCAAAGGACTGCACTGTTTGTTCCAGGTCGATATCTGGCTCGGACTGGTCGTTAGTGGAGACTCCCCAGGTTATTTCGATTAAGCGGTTTTCATTAACGCAGTCGAGTTCCCAGGGGGTCTTTTTGCCGTGCGGCGGGCGGTATAGGTGGGGCAGGACACCGGTGACTTTATAGATGATTTCCTGCGCGTCTTCCAGGTCGCGGGAACCTTGAGCGCTCAAGGCATGGTTGGCATCGTGGGTGTTGGAATGGTTGCCGATGACGTGTCCTTCGGCCAGTATGCGTTTGGCGATATCGGGGTAAAGCTCTACGTTGCGCCCGATGGTGAAGAAGGTCGCTTTGACGTTATATTCTTTAAGGATATCCAGTACTTGCGTGGAGTATATCCCGTTGGGTCCGTCATCGAAGGTGAGGGCGACAACTTTATTATCCGGACTGCCTTTGAAATAGACCTTGCCGAAGACCGGTGAGGTGGGCGAAAAATAGCCGTAGGCGGAAAAAGCGATGAAAAGCGCCAGCATCGCAGCGATAGACAACGCCATGCGCTTGCGCAGGGTTGGCCCGGCGGCTTTAGGCTTGGGAGTTACCATGTTCAAGCTGAAATCGAGCATCAGGCGGGAGAGGTTGTCGATTACTGCCATCAGCAGGACGAACATCGGCTGTCTTACGCTGCGCGCCGAGGTCAGACAATATATTTTAGAGTCGTAAAGGACCTTGCCCAGCTTGCGGAAACGGGTGGTGATGCCGTGCTGGTCGGCGGAATAGGGGATGTTTTTATAGCCCCCCACCTTATTGAAAACTTCCCGGCGGAATGCGAATGTCGCCCCGGAAACCAGGAACGGCCTGCCGAACCAGGCTGCCGATATTTTGTTTAAAACATCCCTGACCGTAAGCTCGATGAACGACCAGATGAACTTTTCGCGGTAGAGGAACCTGCCGCCGACCGCTACGGCTTCCGGGTGGGCTTCCAGCTTATCGGCGATTTTCTGCAGCCAGTTCTCGGGGTAAAGCGTATCGGCGTCCGCCTGGACGATGATATCGCCGTCGGTAGCGTCGGCGCCGACCTGCCGGGCGTAAAAAACGCTCTTGTGGTCGTTGGCGCTGACGACTCTCACGCCGCAGCTGCGGGCGATTTCCGCCGTGGCATCCGTGCTGCCGTTATCCACGACGAGGATTTCGTAATCGCCTTTATAGCTCTGGTTCTTTAAAGAGCGCAGCGTATCGGCGATTAGCTTGGCTTCATTCCTCGCCGGGATAATGATGCTAATCTTCATCTTACTTACAGTTAATCATACCATATAAAGTCAATAAATTGATATTGAAACAGGACTTTTGTACCCCCACCCGCTCTGCTTGCCCTGAACGAAGTCGAAGGGTCATTCTCGACCTGATTGGGAATCCGGTTCTAACGCCCCTCTTAAAAACTCCTGATTTGGATTATTGACGTTTCCCTTTCGCTTAGTCTTTTTCCAATATTTCATTAGTTACGTAACGCTTGGACAGATTAACAAGGTTTTTATTTTTCTTTTCTAGGTTTTTTCTTGATTCACATGATTCTTTTAAAAAAGATACAGATGTGGCTATTTCACCATTATTTTCGGAAATTAATTCAAGCCCATAAGGAGCTATTTGTGGGTAATATTCACTAAACCGCTTAATTGCCGTACCAAATAGGTCTTCAGATTGTGTAATGTGCTCTTGCATTATTAGTCTAGCTTCAATGTGCATATTTGCTAATGATTCAACATATTCGCGTATTAACAACTTCAAATCGATACCATTTTTCTTTTCTAGAAGTTTTAGTTCTCCTAAAATTTTCTTTTTAAAATGCTTATTTTGTTCTAAATGTTTCGTCATAATGAATGGTGTTATTACGAAGCGCCATTTTGGATTATTTTTAATATCTCCAATTACTCTGCCAGAATACACAACATTGTGAATTGGGAATCCATAATGTTGCACGTGGTTTCTTAATGCTTCTATTACTCTGTATCCCAAGTGAGTATCATATTCTAATCGAAGTTTATCTTTATAATTTAATAATTGGGGTGAATCTTGACCATACTGATTCATAATATGGCGTTCTGCCTGGTAAAGATATGCTCTACTTGTGGTAAGTAGATTTTCTATTTTTCTGTTGAATAATCTTCTTTCTGCATGAAAGGTTTCATGTGTGTCAATCATTCTTACTAAATATTGATTAGTTGACTGTAATAATGTGTTTTCGAAATCCAGGTAATTATCAATAAATATATCAAAAGCTTCTTCAATATCTGTCGCCATACGGATAAAATCCCTAGCAAACAGGTATTCATCGAACTCTTTTTTAGTTAAATCAATTTTATATGGGCCGCTCAGAACACGTAATTGAAGACTGTATTTCATTGTGGAAAGAGTTTAACATAATTCAGATTCAAAGTAAATTCTCCTTTTCCCCACAGGGAATCCCCGCAGAGCGGGGCGCCAGCCCCTCTCAAAAAAACCTCCTCTCCAAACAAAATATCATTGCATAGCTATATGTGCCGTTTGGAGAGGGTAGGGTGAGGTATGCACTCATAAAACCATGACAAAATCCCTTTATCCCGAGCGTTTACACTGAGTTTATCGAAGTGTAGCAGAGGGACTTGCGACAAATTCCTCTTTACTTTTTGCTCTTTAGGGCTGTATCATTAAATAGAAAAAGGGTAGGCTTGTCCCGAGCGTTTACACTGAACTTGTTGAAGTGTAGTCGAGGGAGGTTTAGCCAGCTTAGCATAAAACAATTAAAATCAATTCAGCTTCGCATCAAAGCTAAGGCGCAATAAAAAAAATTTTAAAAAAACCCAAAACAATTCAACTTTTAACCTTTAGGCTATGGTTTTGACCCCGTATCAAGTACGGGGCAAGCTTTTGAGATTTGATATTTGATTTTTTTTGGTTATTGTATCTTGGTGTTTGTATCTTGCCAATCATTTCAGTAAAATGTTGGTGCAATGAAAGATGATGTTACCCCCATCCGCCGCCAGTATCTCCGCATTAAAAAGCAGTACCCAAATGCTATCGTGCTGTTCCGGCTGGGGGACTTTTATGAGACCTTTGACGAGGACGCCCGCATAGCTTCCAAAGAGCTGGAAATCGTGCTCACCTCGCGGGAAATGGGCAAGGGCAACAAGATTCCCCTCGCGGGCATCCCTTACCACGCTTTAGACAGCTACCTGGCGAAGCTCATCAATCGCGGTTACAAGGTCGCCATCTGCGAGCAGCTTACCAAGCCCGGCGAGGTCAAAGGCCTAGTAGAGCGCGATGTTGTTCGACTGGTCACGCCCGGCACCGTCGTTGAGCCGAGCCTGCTGGACAGCAAGACCAATAACTACCTCGTCAGCGTGGTGGTGGGTGAAGGGGAGGTCGGCATCGCTTATGTGGACATCACCACCTCCGAGTTTGCCGTGACGCAATTGCCTTTAGCGCGGGCTAAAACTGAACTGGAACGACTTAACCCCTCCGAGGTCATTGCCGCTGAAAAAGCGGATATAGAAGCTTTAGGACTGAACGAGAATATAACCCGACTCGATAGTTACCGCTTCGACCTGGAAGTTGCCCGCCAGGCTTTGCTCGACCACTTCGGCGTTTCAACGCTGGAAGGCTACGGCTGCGCTAACCTGCCTCTGGCTATTAAAGCGGCGGGCGCTATTGTTTATTACATTGGCGAGACGCAAAAGACTGTGAAAGGTCAGCTTACCCGTCTCTCTACTTATGCGACGGATAATTTCATGGCTTTGGATGAGCAGACCCAGCGTAATCTAGAGATTTTCCAGGGCGCGCGGTCGGGAGGGACAGAAGGCTCTTTACTCTCGGTCATCGACGCCACCAAGACCCCCATGGGAGGCCGTCTCTTAAGAAGGTGGCTGGGCCAGCCGTTATTGGATGTAAAAGAGCTTAACAAAAGGCTGGACGCTATCGGCTGGTTTACGGGTAAAACTTTAGAACGACGCCAGATTATTGATGTTTTAAAAAACATCGCCGACCTTGAGCGCATTATCAACCGCGTTAGGAGCGAAATCGCTATCCCCCGCGAGCTTGTTACTTTACGCCGCAGTCTGAAAGCAATCCCGAAGATTAAGGAGATAATAGACCAAAGTTGTCATCCTGAGCGTAGCGGAGGATCCGCTTCCGCTGAAAGAGGGACGGATTCTTCGGCCGCTTCGCTCTCTCAGAATGACCCTTCGACTTTGCTCAGGGCAGGCGCAATAGACTGGCTTAAAGATGAGCTTCAGCCCTGCCGCAGTCCCATCGACCTTATTAATCTGGCTATCGTTGACGAGCCGTCCTCTTCTTTAGGTGAGGGTGGGGTCATTAAGAAGGGCTTTTCCGAGGAACTGGACAACTTAAGGGACGTGTCCGGCAACGCTAAAAAGTACCTCGCCGGGCTGGAGCTTAAAGAGCGCGAGCGTACCGGCATCAAAAACTTAAGGGTGGGCTTCAATAACGTTTTCGGCTACTATATCGAGGTATCCAACGCCAGCCTCAAGCAGGTGCCGGCGGACTTTATCCGCAAGCAGACCCTCGTTAACGGCGAGCGGTTCTTCACACCGGAGCTTAAAGAGTACGAGTCTATGATTCTCAACGCCCGCGACCGCATCGAGCAGATGGAGACCGACCTTTACCGTCGCGTCTGCCGTCAGGTGGCATCGGAAAGCGAGCGGATTTTAGCTCTGGGGAGCGCCCTGGCGCATATTGACGTATTTTCCGCGTTGGCGGAGGTCGCCGTGCATTATAACTATGTCCGCCCCACCCTTGACGATGGTAATGTTATCGATATTAAAGAGGGACGCCACCCGGTGGTGGAAAGAAGCCTTGAAAGCGGCGTCTTCGTCCCTAATGATATTTTCCTCTCTAACGACGACGCCCAGCTTATCGTCCTTACGGGTCCCAACATGTCCGGCAAGTCCACCTATTTAAGGCAGGTCGCGCTCATCGTCCTGCTGG
>CAYGVP010000061.1:0-8102 GCA_964353385.1 uncultured Dehalococcoidaceae bacterium | reverse complement strand
CGGGCGGTGGAAGAAATACTTTACCCCGCGCTGGAAGATTACGCGCTGGACATTATCATCGGCAAGGGGCCCGGCGCTAAAAGCCTGCGGCTCAACCTACCGAAATTTACCTTAATCGGCGCTACCACGCGCTATGCCCTTCTCTCGCCGCCCTTGAGGGATAGGTTCGGCTCGGTCTTCCGCCTCGATTTTTATGATGCGGCATCGCTGGAGCAAATCATCAAGCGTTCCGCCCGAATCTTGCAGGTAGAGGCTAAAGAGGACGGACTCAAGGAAATCGCCAAACGCGCCCGGGGCACGCCAAGAGTCGCCAACCGCCTCTTAAAGAGGGTGAGGGACTACGCGCAGGTGGTGGCGGACGGCGTGATAACGCAAAAGGTGGCTAAAGAAGCCCTGGAAAAGCTGGGGGTCGACCTGATAGGGCTGGACGAGGTAGACCACAAGGTGCTGCACACTATCATCGAGAAGTTCAACGGGGGGCCGGTGGGACTGGATACGATTGCCGCCTCCATCAGCGAGGAAGCGGACACCATTACCGATGTTTACGAGCCTTTCCTCATGCAGCTTGGCTTTCTAGAGCGCACGCCGCGCGGGCGGATGGCAACCCGCCTGGCTTACGAGCATCTGGGGATACCGTTCAATAAGTCCAACCAGCAGAAACTAATCTAAGTCCTATATATTTTTTCAATCTGATGTAATATATACTTGACATTTTGATATTATTAGTTTACAATATGTTCTGTATAGTTTACTAATACTCAAGGGGAGGTAGGAATCATGTCTATAAGTCAAAAAACAGCCTGGACACAGTTTGCAATATTCGCAGCTCTGGTTATCGGCTGGGGGACGCTTTTCCTGTGGAACGGAACGGTTTTCTACTGGCAGAATGATACAATGAAAATGACCTTCTACTGGTTGAATGCCGCCGCCTTCGCGGCGCTGGTCATCATGCACATTGTTGCCAGTACTATAAAAAGCCAAACCAAAGTCGCCGTCGATGAACGGGATAAAACTATCTTCCGCAAAGCTTTGCTCTGGGCGACCGGCACATCATATACGGTTATAATCGCCATGCTGGTGGCACTGACCGCTACCTATATGAATAAAAACAGCGATACCATATCGGTATATTTCCCACAGCTCATCATATTCATCGGTGGGGTAACATTAATGCTGACCCAGGCAACCGCCGCCCTGATAATGTATGGCAGAAAGGTGAACCATGGCTAGCAAGAGGATTAACAATCGTATCAGGCGGTTGCGGTTCGATAGTAATGAAATGACGCAGGAAGAACTGGCGAGTCGCGTCGGCTGCACACGGCAGACCATCATCGCCCTGGAACAGGGAAAATACGTGCCGTCAATAGAGCTGGCCTTTAAGATTGCCCGGGCTTTTAATGTAAGGCTGGAGGAAGTCTTCCAGTATGAAGAGTAAGCGACTTTCCAACATCATGCCACCCTTGATTACATACTGGTATTACCGTTAATATTAAGAGAATGAAAAAGGTTTTAATCCACATTTGCTGCGCCCACTGCGCCGCTTATACGGCAGAATACTGGCGGCGGGAGGGTTATGAGACACAGGGGTTCTGGTACAATCCCAATATCCACCCCTATACCGAACACCAGCAGCGACTGGAAAGCATGAAATTACTGGCAAAAGAGATTAATCTTCCGCTTATCGTCTCCCCCGATTACGATATCATCGAGTATTTCCGGCGGGTGGCGGGGAAGGAAACGGAACGCTGCCGTCAATGCTTTGAGCTGCGCCTGAACAAGACGGCGGCAGCCGCCCTTGAAAACAGATGCGATGCCTTTACCACCACCCTGCTCATCAGCCCGCACCAGAAACACGACTTAATCAAGGAAGTCGGCGAAAGGGTGGCGGGGGAAAAGGGGGCGGCATTTCTCTACGCCGACCTGCGGAAACGCTATTCCGACAGCCGGCATATCACCAAACCGATGGACCTTTACCGCCAGCAGTACTGCGGCTGTGTTTACAGCGAGTGGGAACGGTATACTCAAGAAAAGACGAAAGTATAATAAAGAGCCCCGATAAATCGGGGCTCCTCTTAAATCCATATTTCTTTCTCTTTTTTATTCAGATATAGCATAAGCTATCTGGACGGTAGTGGTGATTTCCAGTTGCCCGACGCTGACCGGGGTTGTATCTATCGCCGGAGCCGCAGCTTCCAACCTGCCGTTGTAGTAATTGCCCGATGGCATGTAGCTGTTCTCGGAAATATAGGTTACCTTACCCAGCTTAACATTGGTCAAAGTAGCCATCTGTTCTGCTTTGGCTTTGACATAGGTTATAGCCTTTTCCCTCGCCTGCGCATAGTAAATGTTCGGGTCTTCCACCGTGAAGTTGATGCCGTTAATGCGGGTATAATCCCCACCCGCAGCGACGACGGCATCAATGACTTTGCCAGCATTATCCACATCTCTGACCTTAGCTACTACAGTGTTGGTTACCTTGTAGCCGGTGATAATCGGCTCGCTTTTGCCGTTATCCCACTTGGTTACTTCATTAATGCTGTAGTACTGTGTCTGGATATCTTCCTCGGCGACTCCAGAGTCCTTGAGTGCTTTGATGACATCGTTCATTGCTTCGGTTGCTTTAGTCTGGGCCTCCGCGACACTAACCGCTTGCGCCTCGACGCCCAGAGTTAGCTCCGCGATATCCGGAACGGCATAGACCTTGCCCGTGCCGCTAACCCAGATTCCTTCCTGCTGGCCGTACATGCTACCCTTTAGCTCAAGTGTGCCACTAGCCCCGTTCGAGCCGCAGCCCGCCAGAAAAACTACCGCCATTAGTAAAACCACACCAATTGCTACCAACCAGATTCTTTTCATATTCTCCTCCTGTTTTTCCTTCCACTTATGTATAACGCAAAAATAACCGCCAGGATAGTAACTCACTTTTCAACGACGAGTTACAAAGTTACAGTTTAAGAATAAAGTCAGCAGCACGGCAAAGATATAACTAATGCCACAGTTACACGAAGGTTTCTAAAAATAATGGCAGGCAGTTTGCTTAGTCTTCTTCCAGATGTTCGATAACGTGCTGATAGCCTTCTTCGGCGTCCTCAATCGCCTTTTGCAGAGCCGGTTTGAGTGCTTCTGGCGCTTTTTCCAATCGTTCTCTTAAGATTTGCAGGTTATGCTCCGCTTCTTTAACCAGTCGGTCCTTTAGCTTTTTCTTATCACTCTTATCAGCGTTATCATTGCTTTTTCCCGGACTCCCGTAAGATTCCGGCGCATGTGTAACCGTCACAGACGGCGGAGCCGCTGCTGGAGCCGACGTAATAGTCGGAGCAGCAAGTGTAGTGGCAGATGCCTGACTATCAATCCCCGATAACGCCGCTGCTCCTTTTTCTCTTCCATTAAATTGCAGGTCTGCCATAGCTAATAACTGGTTATTCATGCGCTCTGTTACCCGCTCCACCTGGTCCGACTTACCTCTTTCTGCCATTTTATCGATTTCTTCAACGCGATTATTAACAAACTTGGCATAAAGTTCCGCCTTACCCTGCGCCGACGGTGTAAATGCCAGCTGTACCTGTTCCGCGGCCAGCTTTATTCCATAAAGAGGACTATCCGGCAAAGCGTTAGTGGCAGCGTAGACGGTACCGGTGCCGCCGGTCAAAATCACCACCACAATAGCCACCGGCAATACCCAGCGCAACTGCCACCTGAAAGCCATCTTAGATTGCTTCGAGGGCATTTCACTAATGGCTTTCTGGAACTCATAGCCAGCACGCTGCCGGAACTCGGGGCGCGGTTTAACCGACGCCGCTATCCGGGCTTCAAGCACAGTCTTTAACAACGGCTCAAGCTCCGCAGCGTATTCCGGATGCCGCGCCAGACACGACTCAACAGTCTCGCCGCTAATCAGCCGGTCGAGGCATTCATTGAGTATATTTTCAAAATCCTTCCCTTTAGCCATTATCCTCACTCCGTAGCAAGCACTTTACGCAGGGCGATTATAGCGCTGTGCTGCAAGGCTTTCACGGCCCCTTCACTCTTTCCCATTACTCCGGCAACCTCGGCTATCGATAATTCGGCAGCAAAACGCAGAGATATCACTTCCTGCTGCGCGGCGGTCAATTTCTTCGTAGCGATAACAAGCTCTTCAATTTCCACTTTCTTTTCCGCCAGATATTTAGGGTCGCCGTCAGCGGCCGGTAGCGGCAGCGATTCATCGAGAGGCACCGTCAACCGCTTCGATTTCTTTCTTAAATAATCCACTATCTGATTATGAGCGATACGATAGAGCCAGGAGGAGAAAGGCATGCCTTTAAATTTGTAAGAAGAGATAGACTTAAGGGCATTTAGAAAGACCTGCTGTGTCATATCTTCTGCCTCGGTTCTATCGCCTATTTTGAGAACTATATAGCGATAAATTTTATCGAAGTTCTCCTCATATAATTGAGTTAAAGCCACCTGGTCGCGCTGCTGCGCGCGCCGGATAAGGCTCTGCTCTTCCTGCACCGGAAACTCCTGTCCAGCGCCCCGATATATCGGGGCTGTAAAATCAGGTGTTACCCTGTGCATATATTATAACGAATGGGAGGGTGAAAGGATAGTTTCAGTTCATCGTACCAAAGTGAAAAACGCTTAACGGACAGGGGTTACCAGATTATACCAGAGGAGACCGTTTTTATTAACCTACAAACAACCAAGCGACCCCCTATTATCAGAAGGTCGTCTGGTAGAACATTAACAATCGGTATTGTTATTTATTATTGACGCCGTTGGCGATTACCTTACACCTGCTCGCCGGAGAAGTCAACGCCAAGTTCCAGCTTGTCCGAACGGTTTCCCGGGCGTTCCTGTTCGTGCAGGCGGTTGTTCTCGTGCTCACGTTCCTGGAGTTTGTTTCCGTGCTTTTCCCATTCCCATCCCGTGTTCACATTGATTCTAAGAGCATTCATCGTGGCGATATCATATTTCACCGTCACCTTTTGCCCTATTTGAAGGTCGGATAAGGTAGACGTTGCCATGCCCTGAATCCTGATAGTGGTGTTGGCAGTAATATTAAGAGTGATTTCGCCCTGCTTATTCGTGGATATGGTTATTGTAGAATTATCGGAACCGAGACTCTTGATAGTCCCGACCACTTCACACCGGTGGAGCCTCATCCTGGTAACCTGATGGTGCCAGTTTTCATCGATGGTGACATTATCGCCACACTCCAGGCGAAGATCGCCCAGAGCCTGTTTGATGGTTTCCATCGTGACATCGTTAAAGTTAAAAGTCCGGGTGGTTCCATCATTCAGCGTAACCGTTATGTTGCCAGACACGCTATCTACGTCCTGGATGATGCCCTGAATAGACTGAATATCTGCCGCCGTACAGCCGGTGACTCCCGCCAGCATTACCACCGCCAGAACAATTCCCAGTAAAATCGACTTTTTCTTGAACATTTCGCGCCTCCTTGATTTGTTATTCTGTAATATAAAACGGAGAAAGCGATAAAAAGTTAGTTCTCACGCAACGGGTGTGCCGACTAAAAAGTGCCGCAATACGTGCTACAATTAGGCAAAGTGATTTAAGGAGTGAAATGCCCGTTATTTATCAGGAGGTTATCAATGAACAAAGCCTTTAAAGAAAAATTCCTGAAACTCTGGAAACGGTACTTCAATAACGCCGCCCTGCCGATAACCTTTTACTATACCGATAAACTAGCCAATGCCGAGGCGGTCAAGAAAGGATCGGTGCCGCGGTGCATCATCGGGGCGCTGGCGAAAGTGCGGCAAGGCCAGTCACTGGCGTTTACGGTGGATACCGTAGGCTGCGCCGGCGGGAAAAGGTACCTGGGTTTTACGGACAAGCTGATGCCCGACTTCGAGTATTTTCTTTCCTGCGGTATTCCCGGCAAAATGGAAGGCGAGCGCTATAAGAAATCGCCGGAGATGGTGAAAGAATACATGCGAAAACACGCGCCGGTGATGCAAGCGCCCTGCAAATATATCGTCTTTAAGCGGTGGGACAACCTCGATAAAAGCGATAATCCGGCCGTGGTCATTTTTTACGCGGTGCCGGACGTGCTGGCGGGGCTTTTTACGCTCGCCAGTTTTGACGAAGCGGAGCAGAACATGGTTATCGCCCCGTTCGGCTCCGGCTGCGCTTCCATCGTGCAATACCCGTTCATGGAAGCAAAATCCGCCCATCCCAGGGCGGTTATCGGCATGTTCGATGTTTCAGCGCGCCCCTTCGTGGCTAAAGACGAACTGGCTTTTTCCGTCCCCATGAGCAAGTTCGAGAGAATGGTAGACGATATGGAGGAAAGCTTCCTCATCACGCCGTCCTGGGCAAAAGTGCAGAAACGCATTAAATGATTTAGAATTAAACGGGCGGTGGAACTGGGGCTGGGCGTAAAGTCCGCCGACCGGGTATAGATTATCATCGGCGACAAAGCGAAGAGTATGCGGAGAAGGTAAGGGGGATATTGGGGAGGGGGTAAGTTATTATATAGCGGATTAGTGATTAATTAGGTCGTGATAACTTATAGAACCCCAATTAAAAGCGAATACTTTATCCCTAACATTTTCCCAACTACTCTGCAATTTAGGACAACCTGCGCCGGGTCTTTTCGTTTTCCCATTGACTGTTATCGCATTCAATTCAGGTAGCTTCAACTCGTTACATTTACTCCAAATAAAATATAGGGGAAATCGAACCACTCTATACCATAAGCCGACTGCCTCTCCGACTTCTTTATAGGAAGGAGTATGCTTATCTGATGCACATTTTTTCAAATAATTAAATACTTCTTCTCTCTTTATTACTGATATTTTTTGTAAAGGTCTTTTCATGCTTATGACCTCCAATAAAAGTCTCCAATAATTAAAAATTTACTCTTAAAATATTTTTTCGTCAAGTATCCTCCTGAGTGAGTGGTGCATAATATAACCCTCCATACATCCATACGCAAGTTGGGAACCAGTTAGTCCCTAATCACTGGATTCCGGTTTTCACCGGAATGGTTTTTATCTGTAATCCAGTGCTCTCCTTTCCCCCTGCGACAAAATCCCATTGCATCCCGGCGCTTTTGGGAGCATCATATAGTAGTCGGTGGCAAAGGATTAGAGTTTAGCCAATCTACCCTAAAACGAAAAAACAATTAAAAACAATTCAGCTACGGTTTGAAGCTAAGACTCAAGAAAAAAATATTTAAAAAACTCAAAACAATTCATAATTTTTGCCATTCGGCATAAATATACGTTATAATCGTCTGAAGTGTTAGCTAAAGTAACCAGCGGCGCTATAGTGGGGCTGGACGGCGCTCTTGTAGAAGTAGAGGTAGATATCCTGCCCGGCTTGCCCAAGACCATTATCGTCGGACTGCCGGATACCGCCGTCGAGGAGTCCAGCGAGCGCGTACGCTCCGCTATCCGCAACTCCGGCGGCAAGTTCCCCGGGACGCGCGTCGTGGTGAACCTGGCGCCCGCCGACCTTAAGAAAGCCGGACCCGCTTACGATTTGCCCATCGCCATTGGTATCATGTTAAGCTCGGAGCAGGTTGAAGCAAATATCGGCGACACCATGTTCCTCGGCGAGCTTTCGCTGGACGGCACAGTACGCCATACCAACGGCATCCTGCCCCTCGTCGCCCTCGCTAAAGACCGGGGAATCCCTAACGTTATCGTCCCCGAAGCCGACGCTAAAGAGGCGTCGCTGATAGAAGGTATCAACGTCATTCCCGTTGCTTCTTTAGCCCGGCTTGTCAGCTATTTACGCGGTGAAACAGCTATCCCTCCCTTTAAAAACGATGGTAACATCTTTACCGTCGCGCCGCTAATTAATTGCACCGACCTCGCGGATATCAAAGGACAGGAACATGTTAAGCGCGCCCTGGAGGTGGCTGCCGCCGGCGGACATAACGTGATAATGTGCGGGCCGCCGGGCAGCGGCAAGACTTTACTGGCGCGCGCCCTCCCCTCTATTTTGCCTCCCATGACCAACGAAGAAGCGCTAGAAGTAACCAAGATTTACAGCGTCAGCGGCCTGCTGCCGGCGGACACGCCGATGATAAGGCAGCGTCCCTTCCGTTCCCCCCATTACACTATTTCCAATGCGGGGCTGGTGGGCGGGGG
>CAYGVP010000060.1:0-8111 GCA_964353385.1 uncultured Dehalococcoidaceae bacterium | reverse complement strand
GTTGGCGAGAGGGGTGAGGGCAAATGGCAACGCATTTCCTGGGATGAAGCCTACGGCACTATCGAAACGAAGCTCAAGGATATCCGCGCCAAATACGGCGCCGAATCCGTTATCTTCTGTCAGGGCACCGGTCGTGATATCGGCGGTCCCATCACCTTTTTAATGTATGCCTACGGCAGCCCCAACTGGGTGCAGGTTGGCCTCGCCGGTCACGCCTGCTATACCCCGAGGCTGGGCGCCATGTTCGCCACCCAGGGGCATTACAGTGTTCTGGATGCCTCCCAGTTCCTTGAGAAACGCTATGATTCCCCGGAATGGACTCCCCCCAAATACATCATACTCTGGGCGCAAAATCCCGCCGCCGGCTGCCACGATGGCTTCTACGGCCACTGGATTATCGACTGCATGAAGCGGGGTTCTAAATTAATCACTATCGACCCCCGCGCTACCTGGTTCTCCACTCGCTCGGAAGTCCACCTCCAGAACCGCCCCGGCACCGATGGCGCCATTGCCCTCGGCATGCTCAACGTCATTATAAATGAAGGCATTTATGATAAGCCCTTCGTTGAAAAATGGTGCTACGGCTTTGATGAGCTTAAGAAACGCGTGCAGGAATATACGCCGGAAAAAGTCCAGGAAATCACCTGGGTCCCCGCTGATACACTAAAAAAAGCCGCCCGCCTCTTCGCCAAAAACAAGCCCTCGGCAATCCAGTGGGGTGAGCCGGTGGACGCCATGCCTGCCGGCAGCGTCGTCGCCCAGGCTATCAATCATCTTTGGGCCATTACCGGCAATATTGATAATCCCGGCGGCAACGTTATCGCCCGTAACTCTCATGGCGTGACCACTTATCCCTTCTCCTCCGCCGAGCTAACCCGGCTTTATGGCGCCGACCTTGTTAAAAAACTCAATGAAAAGCGCATCGGCGCTAACGACTATCCGATGATTAAGAACTTCCGCGGCTGGGTGCAGCCGGATGTCCTTATTAATCAGATGGAGACCGGCAAACCCTATCCCGTCAAAGGCGCCTGGATTCAGACCTCCAATATTATCGGCGGGCAGGCTGCCGACCCCAAACGACACTTTGCCGCCATGAAAAAACTTGATTTCATCGTCTGCGTCGACTTGTTCCAGACGCCCACGACTATGGCGCTGGCAGATATTTTCCTCCCCGCCTGTACTATCTGCGAGAAAGAGAGCTTCCGCTCCTGGTGGCAGCCCCTTGGCGTAAGCGTTAAAGCTGTCGAGGGCATCGGCGAAGCTAAGTCCGACTGGGAAATTAACCTCGAACTGGCTAAGCGACTGGCTACCACCCCCATCAAGTATAATACGGTCAGAGAACTTATTGACGACAGATTGAAGGACGGAAACACCAACTTTGAAAAGCTCAAGGCTAAAGGCTGCTGGGAGTTCCCGCCGGAAGGCCATAACACCCGCCCTTATTACCGTTATGAAAAAGGCCTCCTGCGCGCCGACGGCAAACCCGGCTTCGATACTCCTACCGGCAAGGTTGAACTCTATTCCAAACGCTACGAGGAGTGGGGACTCGACCCTTTGCCCTATTATGAAGAGCCCAAGGAAAGCCCCGTCGCAACCCCGGACTTAGCTAAAAAATACCCGCTTATCCTAACGACAGGCCGCCGCTCGCCGGTCTTCTTCCACTCCGAGCACCGCATGATTCCCTGGCTGCGCGAGCTTGACCCATTCCCGATGTGTGAAATCAACGATAAAACCGCCGCCTCGCTGGGCATTGGTAACGGCGACTGGGTTTATATTGAAAACACGCGCGGCAAGGTAAAGATGAAGGCTAAAACTACCCCTACCAACCCTCCCGGCGTTGTCACCGCCCCGCACGGCTGGTGGCTGCCCGAAACCGATGGCAAAGCTCCTAATTTCTTCAGCACCTGGGAACACAATATTAATAACCTTACCTCCATGGGCAACCAGGCTAAATCCGGCTTCGGAGGGACCAATTATCGCGCCAGTCTTTGTCGTGTCGTTAAAATAAAAGGGGAAAAGGAGTAGCCATGCCTCGAAACGGTTTACTGATACAACACGATTGGTGCACCGGCTGCCATGCCTGCGAGGTCGCCTGTAAGCAGGAGCACAACTTCTCTAAAGGCATGGTCGGTATCAAGGTGGATGAAGTGGTCTCTACCGGACCGGATAAAGTCTATGTGGACTTTATGCCCTTCACCACACGCTTCTGCGACCTCTGTGCGGATAGAACCAAGCGCGGCGAGCAGCCGGCTTGCGTTAAACACTGCCAGGCTAATTGTATTACTTACGGCACAATAGCTAAACTGGTTAAAACACAGGAAAAACAGCCCCGCTCCTCACTCTTCGCCCCGAGATAACCAATCCTGTTATCACTTAACAATTTAAGCAAAGTGATTGGATTAATACCCCCTCGCTTCGCTCACTTTTCTCACCGCAACTATTATTGCGAGTCCTCACGCTTCGCTCAGGATAAACTCCGCGTGGCAATTTCATTTGATTTTTGATTTTACCCTCTTTCCCCTTTTACCACATCTATAATTTCCCTGCCGTATTTATTGACCCGCCTTTCCCCGAAACCTGTAACCTGGTCCAAATCTTTAGGAGCGGTTGGCCGTATTTTTACGATTTGTTTCAACCATGAGTTATGCGCGATGATAAACGGGGCAAGATTTTCCTCATTGGATTTGCGGCTGCGCCATCTCGTCAGAGCTTCATAAAGCTTTTTCTCTTTCTCATTGAGGTCCGGCTCTTTCTCTTGTCCTTCCTTCAATTTTTCGGTATGGGATTCGCTTTCGCTTAATTTTTCTTCGATTAAATCTTCCTTATGAAGAGCCGCTATCTTCATCTCCAGAGCCTTTTGCCTTATCACCAGCGTGAGGTCGCTGCGCGTCTTTTCCAGCACTCCTCTAACCATGTCCGTCGTCCGTCTTAATCCTCCGGTCAAGGCATCGGGGAAGTCCATCGTAACTAATATACTATAAACATCATCCATGATTGACAGCAGTTCCTCACCTCGTGATAGGTCGCCTTTGCGCATCCCGTCGAGAAGATATCTCCTTATTTCTCCCACCGCCTCCCCCAGCCCGTTAAGATATGCCGCCGCATCGACTCCCAGCTCTTCTGGCTTCGGCAGCCTTTTACCGGTTACCAGCGCTAATGTGATATTCGCTTCGGCTAATTCTTTCTGGGCGTCCCTCACGGCGCCTGTGTTTGCCAGTTCACTATATCTTTCGACAGCTTTCTCCGCCTCGGATAACAGCTTGCGGGCCGACTCTATTTGCTTTTCCGCCTCGCCGAACTCCTGTCGGTGTACCGCGCGTATGGCTGTGCTGCTGTACCGGATTGAATCACGGCAAAGCGGCAGCATTTTTTCCCTGGCTTCGTCTTTAGCCGCCAGTTCTTTTCTTATCTCTTCCGCTATCTCATCCAGATTATCCACCTTTACGCCCCCTGATTATATTTACCAGCTCCCTGGTTGCTTTTTCCGTATCTTCTACGCCCATAACGGCGCTGATTACCGCAGCGGCATCTGCCCCAGCTTCCATTACTTCTTTTAAATTTTCGCTGTTAATCCCGCCGATAGCTACTATCGGTAAGTCCACCGCTTTCTTTATTTGCTCTATTCTTTTCATTCCTACGGGCCTGGCGGACTCTTTTGTGCCGGTAGTAAATACCGCCCCGACGCCCAGGTAGTCGGCTCCATCGTTAAAAGCTTTTTTCGCTTCATCTACGGTACGTACCGAACATCCCAGTATCATGTCTATAGGTATTATCTTTCTTGCCTCTTTTACCGGCATATCTTCCTGCCCTACGTGCAGTCCGTCCGCTTTAACCGCCAGGGCAATCTCCAGGCTATCATTAACGATAAACATCACCGCTTTTCCCTGGCAGACTCCTTTTATATCCCTTGCTATATTAAGGAATTCTTTATAGCTGCATTTTTTACAGCGCAACTGAATTACATTCGCCCCACCCTTTATCACCCGGGCTGCAATATCGGCCGGTTTTCGCTCTTTAAGCCATTCCGTATCTATTATTGCGTATAATCCCTTGAGGCGCTCCAGTTTATCCTTGCGTGAAACTCTAGCCATTAATTCTTTCTCGATAGTATAAAGCTCAAAACGAGCTTTCCTGTATTTTTCCGAATCAAGATTAAGCGCCGGTATTTTAGCCATCTCTTCAAGGACTCTTAGTGATTCTTGCGCTCGCCTGGCATTGGCGGCGATTATTCCCTTTACGTCCCGGCTGTTCGTTTCGCCTTCGACGTCCATGCTGCTCCCGATATCCCCGGCTGCGTCCCGCGAACTAAGAAGTGTCTTATAAAGTTCCGTATCTACTTTTATCGTTTTGTGTCTCATATCTTTCAGTTTTTGCGTCAAAACAGTGTCGTTCAACGCCATCCGGGCGAATTCTTCGAGGACACGCAGTCCTTCACCCAGGCGGTTGATATTAGCGTCTATGATACGAAATTGGTCGTTTGAAAGCTCACTCATGTCGTCACTCGGCGGGTTAATTCTAGCACAGCTTTAGGGATTAATAAAAGATTTCAGTCTTCTTCATCGACGGCGTTTTCGATGATTTCAATGCGCGTTACCTTACAGCTTTTCTCCATCTCAATCGCCACGACATCGATACGCCAGTTCAACGGCAGGTTCTCATGTTCCTGCCGGTAGTACTGCGCTAGGGTTCTCAATTTCTCTCTTTTTGCCGGAGTTATCGATTCCTCCGGACTGCCGAATAGCCGGCTTCTTTTCGTCCTCACCTCGACAAATACCAGGGTATCTTCCTGTTTTGCGATTATGTCAATCTCGCCTTCGGGGCAGCGGTAGTTGTTTTCCAGTATTTCATAGCCGTTCTTCCCCAGGAAGTCACAGGCTATTCTCTCGCCTAAAGCGCCCGTTTCTCTTCTTTTCACTGCTTACAACCTGCCGCTTCGCTTACCGGACGGAACGAACGACGGTGCAAAGGGCACGGCCCTTTTTCCCGCAGGCATTTTATATGCCCTTCCGTGCCGTAGCCTTTATGTTCCGCCAAGCCATAGCCCGGGTAATCTCTATCCATCTCTACCATCCACCGGTCGCGCGTCACCTTAGCGATTATAGAAGCACAGGCAATAGAAAAACACAGACTGTCCCCATGCTTTATCCCCTTTTGCGGTAATGGCATTTCTGCCAGTTTAAAGTAATCGATTAGCAGGTATTGCGGCGGCGGTGTTAGCTGTTCGATTGCCGCTTTCATAGCGAGGCGAGTGGCTTTAGCTATGCCGAGTTTATCTATAACTTCGCTGGAAATCGACCCTATGCCGTAGGCCGTAGAGGCTTCGATGATAAAGTCGTAAAGATATTCGCGTTCTTGATGGGTGAGTTGTTTGCTGTCCCGCACTCGGCTTTTCCATCTGGCTTTCAGGTTATCCGGCATTATCACCGCCCCGGCTACCACCGGTCCCATTAAAGCCCCCCTCCCAACCTCATCAACCCCAGCGATAAACTGGTAGCCCTGTTTTCTAAGCAGTTTTTCCTCGGCAAACGACGGCTTTTGTCTTTTCACGGAAACCTGCCTTTATCTTGGGATTAGTTTGCTCACCCTTTGCCAGATAATTCCTGCTATCGCCTTTTTACTCTGCGTGGCATCTATTACCAGCCAGCGTTTTGGCTCTGCTTTGGCTATCTTAATATAACCTTCCCTGACTCTCCGGTGAAAAGCCAGGCTCTCTTTCTCCAATCGGTCCGGCTTTGTCCCCTTCTTTCTTGTCATTCCTTCTTCAGCCGGTATATCTAATAAAAAAGTGAGGTCAGGCGTGAGTCCCTGTGTTCCTATATTGTTAGCCGCTTTCACAATGGATAAATCCAGTCCGCGCCCGTAGCCCTGGTAAGCTGTAGTCGAATCCGCATAGCGGTCGCAAATAATGTTAATACCTTTTTTAAGAGTTGGTTTGATTACTTCCACGACCAGCTGCGCCCTGGAAACATTGAACAATAATAATTCTGCCAGCGGCGTTATCTTAACATTTTGCGACCATTTAAGCAGGCGGGTAATTTTCTCACCGAGCGCAGTTTTACCCGGTTCATGAATCAACAGCGCGGGAACCGCCAGTCTTTTTAGTCGCTGGTACAACAGCTTTGCCTGCGTGCTCTTGCCACACCCTTCGCAGCCTTCAAAGGTAATAAATAGAGGCATTTTCCTTTTCCCAGGTTTTTATCTCTCTCGCTCTTTAAATATCCGCACCCTGCGGTTGGGGTCCCGTCCCGTGCTGTGCGACTTAAGGTCGTTTCTCTGGGCGATTAGATGCTGCAATCTTCGTATATAAGAACTCTGCGGACTAAGCTCGACGGCTTCCCCGCCTTCGTTTACCTGTTCCACCGCTTCTTCAGCCTCAACCACGGCCGACTGCACATCGCTGGTTTTTTCCCGTTCACCCGCATGGTTTAGCGTCCCCAGAAATTGCCTTATCTGCGGCGGGGTATTGCCGCGTAAAACGTAAACCGGGATATGCTCATTCTCCGCATCCCTTACCCTCTGCGGCCTCCGCCGGTAGTAATTTTTAGAGGTTACCAGCATTGTTGCGTCCCGCAGGCTATTGACCACATCCATGTCCAGGTGCATCTCGTGTCCTATCTGTAATACCCTTGACTTGTTCACCCCGAAGAGAAATATCTTGATGGCTTTAGTGTCCCTTTCGGTCTTTTTACTCTTTGCGGCAATAACTTTTTCCGCTTTTAATTTTTCTATTCTTACTTCGCCCTGTTCATCAAACCAGCGTATTTCCGTCCTGGGCGGTATGCTCCTTAATAAAGCATCCACCGCTTCGCCCACGTCCGGGTGAATCGCCACCCTATCCCGCTCCTGTATTTCCACCACGATATCGAAAGTCGGCGGAGATTTTCTTTCGAGTATCGATTTTTGCGTCCCGCGCCGTCGTGCCTCTTCATCTCCTAGAGTAACCGATTGTATTCCCCCGACTAAGTCGGTCAGCGTTGGATTCATCATCAGGTTTTCCAGCGTATTGCCGTGCGCTGTACCGACGAGCTGCACACCTCTTTCAGCTATTGTCCTGGCCGCCATTGCCTCCAGCTCCGTCCCGATTTCATCGATGACGATGACCTCCGGCATATGGTTTTCCACGGCTTCAATCATCACGGCATGCTGTAAGTTGGGCGTCCTTACCTGCATCCTGCGTGCATGGCCAATTGCCGGGTGCGGTATATCCCCATCACCGGCAATTTCATTGGATGTATCTACGATAACAACACGTTTACCGGCTTCGCCGGCCAGTACTCGCGCCACTTCACGCAGCATGGTAGTCTTTCCTACACCCGGCCTCCCCAGCAATAAAACGCTTTTCCCGGTCTCTACCAAGTCTTCGATTATTTTAATTGTCCCGAAGACCGCCCTTCCTACCCGACATGTTAGCCCTACTACGTCCCCTCTCCGGTTGCGTATTGCCGAGATGCGGTGCAGTGTCCTCTCGATGCCGGCACGGTTATCCTCACCGAATTGTCCAATGCGTGTAACGACGTAATTGATATCCGATTCGTCTATTTCTTTTTTATCTAGTACTACTTCTCGCTGTGGGAAACGCGCTTCCGGTTCGCGCCCTAAATCCAGCACTACCTCCAGCAATTCACTGATGTCATCTAGCTTTAATAAAGGCATCTTTATATGGGGTGGAAAGATATTTAAGAGGGCATCCAGGTCATCGGTTATTTCTCTTTGCACACTCGCCTCCCCGCTCTACCGGTTACGTTTGCCTGCCACTATTTCAAGGAAATACCCATGAAATCTTAAGTCGTCAGTTAATTCCGGGTGAAAAGCCGTCGCTAGCATTTTTCCCTGCCTGGCGGCTACTATCGTATTATCGTCCAGGCGAGCTAGCACTTCTACGCCTTTTGCATGATGTTCTATGATGGGCGCGCGGATGAAAACAGCCGGAAATGGCATTTTCCCCAGTACCGGTATATTTAACTCAGTCTCGAAGCTATCCACCTGCCGCCCGAAGGCATTGCGTTTTACCGTGATATCCATTAAACCAAGCGACTGTGTATTATTGCCGGAAATTTGCTTGGCCATCATAATCATGCCCGCGCAAGTGCCGAATACCGGCATACCGCCCC
>CAYGVP010000059.1:0-8116 GCA_964353385.1 uncultured Dehalococcoidaceae bacterium | reverse complement strand
CCCTGGCAAATAGCCAGCCCCAGTCCGGTTCCCTTTCTCCTTCCGGCCTTGCGCCCGTCTCCTTGGAAAAATCGCTCGAATACTTTCTGGTGCAGTTCCGGAGGAATGCCGATGCCTTCATCGGTTACGCTGATTATTACTCCTTTATCATTGTGAATGGCTTTAATATATATATTGGTATCGTCGTCGGAGAACTTTACCGCGTTTTCAACAAGGTTGGTGAGAACTTCCCCGATGCGCCCTTCATCAATATTTAATAGAGGTATTTCGTCTGTGATATTGATATGAAGATGATGTTTAACCGTGATGTTATCCAGCCTGTCTTTGATAGCTGATATAACATCATTAATGTGCTTTTTCTTTTTCTTAACTTCCAGGGCGTTGGCTTCCAGACGGGATATCATTAGCAGGTCATCTACCAGGCGTGTTAGAGTATCGGCATCTTTATCTATTGATTGCAGGAAATCACGCCGTGTCTGGTCATCGAAAATAACGTCCGGTTGGAGCAAGCTATTTGCGGAGCCTTTTATCACTGCCAGAGGCGTACGCAGTTCGTGTGAAACATTAGCAAGAAAGGCGGTACGCATCGCGTCGAGTTCTCGCAACGCTCTGGCGCTGGATGCTTCTTCATATAGCTGTGCGTTCCTTACTGCAATAGCTATTTCCCGTCCGATTCCGGTGAGTAAATCGATGTTGTTGGGGCTGAAGATTTGATTAAAGTCCGTGGCTATTCCCAGCACCCCGATGTTTTCACCCAGAATCGTTAGGGGTACCGCGGCGAAAGAGCGGTAGCTGGCCTTTTTCAGGAATTTAAGGTCTGGCTCATCGGCTTTTGACAGGTCTTCTATAATTATTGGTCCGGATTGCTCAATCAGGTTGCTGAATATTCCCTCCGTCCCGCGGACCTCTTTAGGAATATCCCTGATGGTTTTCATCGGCAGTCCATGGTGCCCCATAAACTTAAGATGGTCTTTATCCCGCAGGTAAACGAAGTTGACTTCCACGCCAGTGCACGCGGCTACCTTTTCCAGCGCGGAATCGATTATTTTCTGCAGGTCGAGTGTCTGCGCCACTGCCTGTGAAACACTAAGCAGGGTATTGGTTACATGATTATGCCGCTCCAGTTCGTTCACCAACTGGCGGTTTTCAAATACGAGACGCTGTTTTTCCATGCCCCGGTTGATTACCGTAAGGAGATTTTCCGGGTCTACCGGTTTCTCAAGGTAGGCGAAAGCGCCCCGGTTCAAAGACTGCACCGCGTTATTTACTGAGGAATGGCCGGTGAGCATTATGGCAACAGTATCCGGATGCAGTTCCAGGATGCTGGAAAGCAATTCTGTGCCGTTGGCATCAGGCAGGCTGATATCCAGAATAGCCGCATTATAGAAGTTCTTTTTCAGTAGTGATAATGCCTCGCTGGCCGAAGGGGCGGTACTGATTTTGTAGCCCTTCTTTTCCAGTATCTGACGGATAATGTCCAGGAAATCGCGGTCATCATCCACTACCAGTATGCTTTCGTTAGCTTTCATTTTTACCTGTAGAGTGCTTCTTTTCTGTAATTTTTTTCACAATCTCGGCGGCTACGGCAGGGTCGAATGGTTTATAAAGACAGGTTATCGCCGATTCTGCCTGGGCTTTATCCAGAGCTTCTTTTACTTCATTACGGAACCCGGTCATCATTATCACGATGATATCCGGGTTGATTTCCTTCAACCTTAAAAGCGTCTCCAGTCCGTCTATCTTGGGCAGCTTAACGTCGATAAAGGCAATTTGAAAGGTCGTGCCCTTGGTCATTATCACAGCCTCTTCGCCGCTGCCGGCTGATAATACGTCATATCCCTGCAATTCAAGGATTTGCGTCAAAGTATCACAGATATCGGCGTCATCATCGACGATTAGAATTGGCTGGGTGCCGGCTGTTTCGTTTATCAACTCAATAAGCTGGTCGATGTGTATCGGCTTATGGATTATCTGGCGAGCACCTTCATTTTTGGCGTTTTGAATCAATTCATCGTCGGAATAGGCTGTCATTAATATTATCGGCGCTTCCGGCTGGATTTCTTTGATTTTCTTAAAAGCGTCAACGCCGTTCATTTTAGGCATCACGATGTCCATCAGCGTAACGTCGAAGTTCTGCTCTTTAAACTTATTGATGGCCGATACTCCATCACCTGCCGTCTGGACACGATAACCGCGCCGCTTTAAAATCATGGCGAAAGTCTCCAGTAAGTCCTGGTTATCATCAACTACGAGAATCGTCGGTTTATCTTTCATTTTGGTTTCTGGCTCCTTTGCTCAAGCGGTATTTTTACAGTGAACGTTGTGCCCTTGCCTACCTGGCTCGATACCTCGATTTTGCCGCCGTTTTGTTCGGCGAGCCTCTTGGAAATCGCCAGGCCCAGTCCGATACCTTTAGGCTTGGTGGTGAAAAGAGGCTCGAATATCTTCTCCAGGTTTTCTGCTGGTATCCCGCAACCGGTATCCCGGAACACCACCGAAACATAGTCTGCATCGGATTCGGTGCTTATATCCAATTCTCCGGATTTCCCGTTCATTGCCTGTACGGCATTAGATATGATATTGGAAAATACCCGGCTCATCTGTTCGGGGTCGGTTCTTATTAGTTTTGAACTACCGTTCAAGTTTACATTTACGGTAACCTGTTCCGGAATGGTTATCCAGGATAGGCTTTCATCGATTAAATTCTTTAGGTCGGCCTTGACTTGCGTCGGGGGCTTGATTCGCGTGAAATCCAGCAGGTCGGAAACTATTTTATTGGCGATGTCGATTTGTTTATCCAGGACCTTAAGTGTGTTGGATGCTTCTTCATCGGATTTTTCGGATAGGGCCATATTCAGTAGATAGGCGCAATTCCTGATTACATTTAGCGGATTGCGTAGTTCATGCCCGACGCCTGAAGCCAGTTCGCCAACGGCCGCAAGACGCTCGGAACGGATGAGTTTCTCCTGTACCTTCTCCAGGTCTTTGGTCCTGATATCTACCTCTTTTTCGAGCTGTTCGTAATAGCCGCGTAGTGACTGCTCGAGTTCTACTTGTCGGATAGCTCCGCCGATTCTCTCGGCGAGGGTCTTTGTCAGATAGTATTTCTTTTTCAGATAGGGATTATCATTGTCGGTATAAATTTCTACGATACCGACGTTTTCTCCATTTATTATAAGATTCTCGGATATTTTATTGCTCTTTTTTTCAAAATTCGGGCTCTTGTAAACCTGGTCGTGAAAAGTGATTCTCACTCTGGTTCCTTCAGGGTATTGTGTTGCCAATGGAATTATAGTAACTACTTTGCCCAGGAACTCATCAACCGAGTTGCTTTCCCCCGCCGCTTTACCAATGTCATAAAGACATTTCATTTCTTTGATCCTCTGCCGGTGTTGCTGTTCGCTCTTTTGCAGCATGGCGACTACTGCGCCTACCGCGCTAAGGATAATGACGAATGCGGTGGGTTTAAAAAGGGCATTAGGGTATGTATCAATAAGAATGGCATGAGGCAGCAGGATTAACATCGCCACTAATGCCATCAATACCGATGGTACTACACCCAGAACATAGGCTGAATATACTACCGGAGCAAAAAACACCAGACCCAGGAAATCGATTCCGTATAAATTATGGAGGTTGTTAAGAGAGTCCTGAATACCTGTCCAGCCGAGGCGTCCACTAATCGCGGGTAAGTAATAAATTAAAGCGCAAAATGCCGTGATGGCTATGATATAGCGCAGGTGTTTATTAGCCCAGATTCCCTTTTTATTCCGTTTATAACTCATCTTCGGCCCTCCAAAGGTGTGTCAGGGTCCGGTTCTTTGCTTCCCCGGGTATTTATTTATCACAAAGCGGAGTACAGGCAATTTTATCCATATTGCCCACATTATCAGGCTACTACTGCTGACTATCACAGGCAACCATGATAACCCCCTTCTTTCATCGGGGTATTCACCCACACTTAAGAACTGGTGTTCTAAGAGTCTGGTCATAGCTTGCTCATTTCCTCTGCCAATCTCTAATAATATCCTTTATTTCCTTTAAATCATCCACCAGTTCGTCTATAGTAATATCCGGCAGTGAATTTATTAAGCCGGCCAGAGGATTTTCCTCTTTCTCTTCGCTCGTGAATAAGGCCTTCAGCGAATCCGCATCCAGATTGCTTTTCACTATCTTATCTGCTCGTGAATGAGGTTTAGACTCATGTTCCACTTCAACTGAATTTACATCCTCTGGTTCTTTCTCAAGGTCGGCCTTCGTATTTTCTTCTTCGTCTGCGTCAACACCAACCAGAGCATCTACGGGTTCAATTGAAAGCTCTCCAATCGGCCCGTGAGGGAGTTCCGGTACAACGTTTATTTCACCTAAGCTATTCACTTTATCAGAAAGTGCCTTAAGCTTCTTTTCTGCTTGCGCCAGACCATCGGTACGGTCTTTAAGCTCCCCTTCCAGCTCCGCCATATGTGTAACGGTGGCATCATCGATCGTTGGCTTTCCTTTTTCCCCGTCTTTCTTTTTGCCGAATTTCAAGCCTTTGAACAACATAACAACTCTCCTTCCGGTAAGATGGGGCGTTCTTCACACCCTGATACCTTAACGGAAATATCCCTCGCGGTATGCTTTAGACAATATCGCGTAGACTTCATAAAAATTCGTTTTTCCCTGTTCGGTAATGCGTCTTAGAACCTCCGCCCTTTGTTTCACTATCTTATATATTTGTCTCCGTTTTCCTTCAGGAAAACCGCGCCGCGGAGCGATTTTATTTTCCAGCAAATATGAATTCTGATTACCGCGGTATGTGAAGGAATCATCCAGAGGATTCCAGGCAAAGATTTCAATGAAAGAAAATGCATCTGCCACTGAATCATAGTTCACGATTTCGTTAACGCTGGTCAGGCGGCGGGCTAGATGGCCGTTAGCCAGGCGTACTTGCTGGCAAATGGCGATGACATTCAGATTATCGACATATGACTTCGGCACGTTAATAGGGTTACCCGTTATACGCTGAATTAGCTTGGCAACCGAAGCAGCGTGGAAGGTACTCATACAGGCATGACCTGTCTGCATCGCTTGAAAAGCGACCGCGCCTTCAACACCACGAATCTCACCGACGATGATAAGGTTAGGCCTTTGTCGTAAAGCAGCTTTGAGAAGGTCGAACATGGATATTTCGGAAGATTCACTATGCTTACCGGAACCGCGGGTAACCCCGCGTATCCAGTTTTTATGAGGCACCTGTACTTCGGGGGTGTCTTCAATACTCACTATCTTGTATTCCGGCGGGATGAAAGTTGTCAGTGCGTTCAGCAATGTTGTTTTGCCTGAAGCCGTTTCCCCGGATACCCAAACGTTCATGCCCTCCTGAATAATTATTGAAAGATAAGCGGCCATATCGTAGTTAAGCATATGGAATTGGATAAGCTCTAATATGCTCATGGGTGTTTCGCTGAACTTACGAATGGTAAAGTTGCTGCCCCTTTTTGATACGTCGTTGCCGTAGACTATATTGATACGGGAACCATCGGGCAGAGTAGCATCGACAACCGGCTCGCGGAAAGTCACGGGGTGCTTGATTCTTTCCGCCAGCTCGATAACGAATTTATCCAGTTTGTCCTCGGCCTCGAATCCGATACTGGTGCGGAGTCCGCCGAAAATTTTATGCTCTACAAAGATATTGCCGAGCCCAGAACAGGATATGTCTTCGATATAAGGGTCCTGTATCATTGCGTCCAGAATGCCCATGCCTTCCAGCTTACGCTTCAACAGGTAGCGGAGGCTGTTATATTGGAATTGGGTAACGGATATTAGGCCTTTGCCGTTATTTTTATGGTTCTGGGATTGTTTATCATTCTTTTTTTCCGTGACATTATTGCCGCTGCCATTATCGCCATCGTTTTTTATAGGTTTCGGTTTTTTGGTCTGGACAGCTGCCGGGCTTTTTTTATCGTTAACATAGACAACCTTATCAACAATATCCATGATAATACCTGCCCGGTTTGATGAATCAACAATATCGGTGAGCTCTTCGACATGGTCTGCCAGGTGTAGCTCGATTTCTTCAAGGATTTTCTCCTGGCTATCGATAATACTTGGCTCAATGGCAATATAATAATCCCTGATATCTTCCGGATTGGGCATTATATGAACAAACACTCCGCTACCGGTTTGATAGATAACATTGGGGTCTTTCATACCCAGCATCTTCAGGGTGATTTTTTCGTAATACTTCGGTATTTCCATGTTATCGAGCGGCAGCATGTTCAGGTATTGGAGCAAATGCAAGTTATTTTTACTTATTTCCTGTAAGTCAGCGGGTAATTTCAGGAATATCGGGCATTTCTCCAGATGAGTGCCGCATACCCCGCCGCACTTCTGTGCACAAGGTTTTATTTCGAAAGGATAATAATTCAAATGCTCTCCTAGACTCTGGCTTTAGAAAGCGGGATAATCCTCATACCAAGCTTGGGTTCGATATTAAAACTTACTACATCTCCAGTAGGGCGGTCCGCACCGCGGACTTTTAGCACTTCCATAAGCTTTATCATGCTGTCACCTATCTGCTCCAGGCGTAACTTAAAACGTGCATCGCACAGCGAACGCGTTCGTGAAAGGATGTCTTCCTCAAAAGCGTAAGAATGCGCTACTACGATTATCGTCCTGCCCTGGTCGCACAGCGCTTTACATCTGGAAAAGAAATCTATAATCGCCACCGGCTCACTGTGCGCTACCAGGAGGGTAATCGAATCTATAATTATTAACTTAAATTCTTGAGGAAGATTGGAAAAATGGTGTGTCAGCACCAGGAAAGGTTTGTGCCCATGGGGTAAGCCGCTGCGGAAAGTCAGCGGGAAAATCCTCATGCGGTCTGCCAGGAAATGGTCCAGGATGTTCATGTTAAGAGATTCCATCTGGCTAATCAGGCTTCTGATGTTATTTTCTGTGGTGTAATAAGCTACGGATATTTCAGCATTTTGTAGCGTTCCGTGGGTAAGATGCTGGCATAAAACGCTTTTTCCGGCATCGGAATGCCCCTCGACAAGACAAAGCGAACAAAGCGGAATACCCCCACCGAGCTTATCATCGACTTCCGGGATACCCGTCACTATAGCTTCTTTCTTTTTATCGACTTTTAACATTTAGACCACCTCTCGTGCCGGAGGATATATTTTTTCGATAGCTAGCTATCGCCGTTCTCTTCCGGTGTCAGGTTGATACAGAACTCCTTGCTTTTTCCGTTGCCGCTAGGAAATACAAGTTTTAGTTTTGCTGATTTTTCTTTCGTCTTGTCTACCTCGATAATTTCTTCTTCGGCTAATGATTCTGCTTTATCGGTCGTGTCCACCCAGGACGGTATTACGGGATTAAGGGGAGCATCCCCTCCTGTAAGAATTCCATGCAGTGACAATATCGACTCACTCCAGATTTCGGACGCGGTGGCTACTTCGTCATTGTCTCTTATTATTTCAGCAAGCTGAATAATAATTTCCTTCAATTCCGGTGATAAATGACCACTCGTTCCGTAGACCTCCAATAATGCCGGCAGTTGTTCATACCCTATTTCTTGCCGGGCTCTGGCGACCCAGTTAATAAGGTTAGCCAGCATATTGACTTTTGGTATTCCACGGTTTATTTCATTCATAGCTTGGTTACTTTCCATGGGCTGTACCTCCTCCAGAGGCAACTCTGGTTCTTCTTCGGTTAGCTCATCGTTATCATCCTCGGTATTTTCATCTCCTTCAGATTCATCCGGTTCATCTTCGGGCTCGAGCGTATCTTCAGGTAAAATGTCTTCTTCATCTTCTTCAGGCAGTTCGTCTTCAGCTTTCTCCTCTTCTGGCGGTAGAGTTTCCTGCTCAGGTATCCTTTCTCCACCATCTCTAAGATTTTCGTCAGGCTGTGTTCCAGAAGCTTCTTCTGCATTACCTGTATCTTCAAAATCAAGCATTTCTTCAAATTCACCCGGCTGACCCATTTCATTGGCGAGATTATCCGGTTTCTCTTTAGGGAAATCAGGTTGAGGCATGTTCCCTGCTTTATCACCGGAGACATGACTATCAACATTCATTTTTTGGGGGTCGGCATTATCGCCGGCGAGAGCTGCCAGGATAGTTGAAAA
>CAYGVP010000058.1:0-8324 GCA_964353385.1 uncultured Dehalococcoidaceae bacterium | reverse complement strand
ACGAGCTGAAGTAGGTATTGAATCTGCTTCATAACCATTAGATTGTATAACCATATTATTACAAGGAACGGTTTGTGTTGGAGTGTTATAACGAGTTGTTCTAGTAGAAAATGATTCCGTCCAACGAGCTATTCCTTTTGAAAATCTAATTTCTTCCATTCGACCAGTAAATCCATAACCAATTCTAAAACTACAACTACCTTCATAATAAGGAACATACATACTATTTTTATAATAACAAATATCTTGATTATCAGCAACAGAAGAAGTTGCTTCTAAATTTCCATTTATAAAAAGTTTAAGAGAACCAGCACTTCGAACTAAAGCAATGTGTGACCAAACTTCTTTTTCTACTGTATTTACGCTTGTTACATCGTAAGATACAGGGTCTACTGGATACCATTTCATATCATAATAATATTCTGAACAACCAACAATAGAAACCTTTATCTTTTTATTTATTAATTTTTCAATTTTAAAAGCACCGCCTATAGGTCTATCAAAAGAATTATCTACAATAATCGTTTCAGCGTCGTCTGTATCAGGGCAAAACCAAAAATCCCAAGTAAAATCTAAACCGTTAACGGTAAATGGGTTCCCATCTTGATTTACATATGGTATAATCAAATAACTGTCTAAACCTCCATGAAAAATTATAGATTTATTTCCGTTTGATTCAGATGGTGTTTTTTTAATATAAAGTTTTCCTCCATCTTCGCCGACAATAGAAATATTACCAGTGGGTGTACAAGCAACACATCTCCACGTACAATCAACATCTCCCTTTACTTGTTCATCTACCCACGATTTTCCTAAATTATATGATACCCAAACTCTGCCGTTTAAATCACAAGCATATAATATTTCACCATTAGCTGTCATAGCTAATTGATGCCAAGAACCATTGGTATCGCCTTTGGGTCTAACTTCTTCCCAAGTTTCTCCAGTATCTTTTGATAAATATAATCTACCTGAAGCACCATATGGTTCTTGTCCAACTAAAATAATAGAACCATCTGCACTCATTGCAGGTTTCCATCCACTATCAAAAGGATTATCTCCTACTGGTCTAATTTCACTCCAGGTTTCTCCACAATTTTTAGATAACCATAATCTACCTGTGTTTGGACATGGATAAATGCCACGATTACATTCTACTGCTAAAAGAATTGAGCCATCAGAACTCATTGCTGTTCCTAACCAATTATCTATAATATCGCCTTTGGGTCTAACTTCTTCCCAAGTTTCTCCAGTATCTTTTGATAAATATAATCTACCCCAATATAATCCTTCTGTATCCTCACCAATTAATACAATTGAACCATCATAACTACAAGATACACTATAACCATATGCACCACCACCATTGCCTGTTATAATACCACTAGGATTAATTGGTGTCCACGTTGTTCCATAATTAATTGACTTAAAATATGTATAAAATCCGTCTTTTTCGCTAATAGCATACATTACAGAACCATCATAACTAATTGCAAGACTATCCCATTTTAACGTATTTTCTCCTGCTGGTTGAATTTCATAAAAATTTTCACCATAATCAACAGATAAATATAATCTATCACCAACATGAGAAGCTGTTGAACCAGCCAATATATATTGACCATTTCCAGAAGTTGCTAAACAATTCCATCGTCTAACTGTTGAAGATTCAACTTCCTGAAAGGAAATAAAATTAGGATTATCATTAGTAGTATCAACATCGGTATTATAGGGCAAAATATCATTATAAAGTTCATCAAAAAATGAAGCATAAGTTATTTCTCCACCGCCCATTCCACCGCCACCGCCTCCACCACCTTCACCTTCGGGAAGTTCTTGAAGTTCATCATTATAATTTCTTCCATGAATTAAAAGTTTTGTATATTCATCTAAACTTCCATCAAAATTATTTCTATAATAAGCAACGTTAGCCATTGAACCAACGGCATCTAATCTACGTTGACCAGAAGTTCTAGTTAAATCTAGCCCATCTTCTGTAATAAAAGAATCTAACATTCCTTCAAACATTTTCATAACATTTTGACTAATTGTTACAATGCTAATAAAAAATAAATAAACATAATTTAAATAAATATTTCTAATTGCTTGTGTAGCAATATCGATTGCTAAAGGAGAAGAATTGGGTTTACCAGTTAAATCGTTATAATTTGAAACGGTTACTTTTTTCCAATCTACCCATGTACCACTTCCGCTTTCGGAAACCCATGTATAAGCATTGCCTAAATCTAAAACAATACGTATATCACCCTTATTATTTCCACTTAAAGGGAGGGATGCGTATGTTGCGACGGCTGCTCTCATTTGTCCTAAAGATTGTTGAAACATAATTATTATCTCCTTTAAAAATCTATTCTTTATAAACAGATAAATTATCTTTTAATAATTCTTTTACATAGTATCTTGAATAAATAGGTGTTAAATTAAATTTATTTAATAAAATCTTTTCTTCAGTTTTAAAATTTTTGTCGTGTCTAAAATGTAAATATTTTTTATACGCTATTTGGTGTGTTAATTCGTGACAAATATAATAAATACAATAATAATGATTTCTACGAACACACCACAAAGGAATAACTATTTTTCCTTTTGCTAATGAATAACCCCTATCTACTTTTTTAAATTCTATTTTACTATTAAGTTGTAATTCTTTTTTTAAAGATTCAGCCACTAATTGATAGTAAGAAAGATTCATTTTATTCCATGACTAAATCTACTTCTTGCCAAGTAAATCCATTAAAAATATAAAAAGTATTTTCGTTTTTAACATAACGAACATCACAAACTTCGTTATCTAATTTTGGTAAATCTTTTTTAAAAGTTACAGCTCGTTGTGGACGAATTTCATTTATTTTTTTTCTAAATATAATAGCCATAAATTATATCCTTATAAAACTATATTAGTTTTAACATCGTTTAATACTTCTGGTGCTGCTTGGTCATTAGTTGCATTACGAATTTGTGTTTCAGTATCGCTTATACAATTAAACGACGCTTTCCATCCTGCTGGCATATATCCTGGTTTATAAGCACTAATAGTAAAAGAATAAATTTGTGGAGTTCCAGTTGGGTCATTTGTTTTTAACTGTAAAATGTAATCTAATGTGCCAGGAACAAATGCTAAATCCCAATCGGTTCTTGAAGTTGGTAACATTGCGGTATTAGTTCCTTGGTCTGTTTCTAAAACAGTTTGCCAAACAAAACCGTCCCACATTTTCCAAGTTGTTCTTCCATCAAAACTAAATAACGCTGTTACTTCGTAATCACCATAATAATCGCCATAAAATTGTGCATATTGAATTCCTAACCAATCAGATGTATCTATTTGACCAGAAAGATTTGTTTTTATATTTTGCATATCTGTTGGATATTGTGAAAGATGATTTCCCATCATATTTGTGTTATAATGAGCTTGAACAACACTACTGTGCATACCCATTGGTTGTGATAAATCATAATTTCGATAAATAGCTAATTCACACATAGTAGCTTTAATAAAATTTGATGCTGTTCCACCTTTTGCTCCAACCCGAACAGGGTCTATTGTATTTGAAAAAAGAGGATAAGAAAATCCTGGTGTAAATGCTGGTATAATTAATGAACTACCACCAACCCACATTTTCCAATAAGAACCACCATAATAATCATTTAAATAAATTCCAACGTGTTGCCAATAACCAAGACCTATATAAGAACCTTGACTTGTTGCAGCAGTAGTAATACCGTCAACAGATACATCCATACAAACATATCCAGCTTGCAAATAAATTCTCCAACTTCGTCTATTATCTGTTTCGTTCCAAAGACTAATAATTTCACCATCAGTTTCGGCATTAATCCAAAATTCAAATCCAATACTATTCGTTACGGGGTCGGGAATATAAAAATCAGAATGGTTTGGAATATCCATATAAGCGTTAGTGCCGTTTAAAACTAACTCTCTTTCAACAATACCGTCCATAAACGTACAATTTACATTTATTGCATCATGATTGTGTGGGATTAAAACATCTTCAACACTATCATCATTGAAAATATAATAAGCCACCATTCCATCAGCCCCATAAGTCGAATTTAAAGTCACATAATCATAACCCATAGGCCAAAATTTAACATAATCCTCATCATAATCATAATTAGCTTCATATGGTTCACTAAATTGATAAGAAAATGTTTGTACTAACTGAATTAAAATCTCAACCACTCTTTTATAAAGTGGGTCAGAAGCGTGGGTAATTATTTTTGTTTCATCGGGGTCTAAAGAAGCAGTTTCGTCTTGAATAATTGTTGCTCCACCACTAGGTAAAGCATCAACATAATCTTTTACTGCTTTTTGTGAAGGATAAAGAGTGTCACTTGGTGTTCCACCACCCAATGTTTCGTCAGTAGATTTATTAGCAACATCTTCTTTACTTGATAAATCAACATCAATTATGTCGCCCTGGTCAACCCATTGCGTTCCATCCCAAACATATAAATGACCTGTATCAGCAGTAATACGACCATCTCCTTGAGTATTTCCAGTTGGAGGTAATGCTGCTTCATTTGCAACACCATCTTTTAATGTAACAATTGTTGCAGTAGGAACAAGGTTTAATTGTCCAGAAACAGGATTAAATTTTTGTTTATAAATTCCCATAATTATATCCTTTAAAAATTATTTTTTATCATCAGTGTTTAAAAGAATTTTCCCCTCATTTTCAATACACCATGTCACGAAATCACAAGATGTTTTAAAATAACGAGCATATTGTTCTTTAGTAATTTTTCCTTCTTTAACATCTTGAATAGCTTCTGAACAATACCAAAAACGACCTGCAAAATGTGGATGTTCTAAAACTTCGAAATCCTTAACCCTCTTTCTTAAAAGAACAGGTTTCACATCATTATGATTACATTTTGGACAAGAAAAAGGAACATAAATCGTACATTCATTTTTATTTTCTTGAATCCATTGATGAAATCTTTTTTTCAAAAGCTGAAGAGCAGTAAATTCATCAACCGTTTCTTTTTTATCAATTCCTAATTTTGTTTTTAAAGATAATATTTGATTCGTTAAATCAGATAAACTTTTGATTAATTTATCTGAAACATATGATTTTCCATCTTTTGAAACTAAACCATTTATGGTTCGTTGTAATCTACCAGCCAAAACTTCATTATATACAAGAATAGATAGTGTACTTAAATCGCTATAATTTTCAAAAGAATTTTGTTCTAAATAAGCTTCAAAAATTTTTTTAGCTAATTTCTTTTCTGTTTCATCAACAAAATTACTTGATTCAAGAAGTTCTCTAAGAATTATATTCTTTTGAGCAATCTTTTCTAAAATAGCTTCTTCAGCATTTTTAAATTGAACAAGTCTTTTTAATTTATTTATTTCATTTTGAACAGCATCATGCATATTTTTTCCATACGTTTATTTTATTCATACAAATAAAAAAGAGGTTCTATAGCGACTATAGACCTTTTATTAACACAAAAATCCGCATATGGGCAGACTTTCGCCATTGCGGTTTAAAATTAATTTTCGATAACGAAACAGTATTTGAACCATTTGGTGCAGGACTACCTAAGTAATCCTGCTATATATGAGGGTGTTTACTCACTATTATTTTTTATGTATTCGAAAATACATAGGCTTTTTCGAGCCGTCACCTTTAGGAATCACACGAATGTGTGAATAGTTATACTTTTTAATAACTAACTTATATCCCTATTACAAGTATAACACATATAACAGAGGTTTGTCAAGAGCAAAAATAATAAATTTTTAAATGGTACATTTCTAACTCATTGAAACTAAACAATATTCAAAATAAAAAATATTTATTTTAAAATAAAAAATAATTATGTCTTTTTATTAATATTTATTTTTCTTAAAATTTTCCGTAGCCCATAACGGTTGTAAGTTAGTGTAATGAAAGCATTTATGTTGTTCTTCAGGATTTGATAAGTTAAAACTAGCACAAGGTTTTATATGGTCTATATGCCATTCTTTCATTCCCTTTCCATTTTTACCAGTTCCATAATTATCCCAAGACATACCATAAGTGAAACGTTGTTCAAGATAACTTCTTAGAAATTCAATAGAACAGCCCAAAAGTTCCACTGTTAAGGCCGATTTTTTATTTCTCTTTAAAACAAACCAAATTCGACCTCTTAAAGACGAGGCTAATCTAAAATTTATATTAGTTAGTCTTAGTAATTTTCTATTTAAATTGGTACAATCCATACAAATTGAGTTTTTATTATCTTTATACCTATTCGAAAAAGAAAATTTATCCCACGTCTTAAAATCTAAACATTGATTACATTCTTTTCCATGATTTTGATGTTTAACTTCTTTCTTTTTCTTTGGTACTTTAGATAAAATTATAATCGCTTTCTTTAATTCAGTAGGAGATAAATCACATACAAAATTCCGTATAAATTTCCAATACAAAATTCTATCAATATCTGGCATTTTGCTAATTATTTTTAAAGATAATCTCATATTATTTTTCAATAATCGCCAATAAAGGCTTCTTACCACTCATTATCCTAGCAGTATTAATCACAGTTAATATATTAGATAATCCTTGTTTAGCAATAGCAATCTTCTTTTTATTTGTTTTTGGGTTAGTAAATTCTACCCAAACAGAACCCCATCTTTTCTGTGTCACAGAAAGAATATTATCTAACCCTATGTGATACTTACGATTAATATGTATAATCGGACTATTCATTTATTTTTACCCATTGTAAACGTAAAATGTTGCTAGGATAAAGAATTATAGCATAACTATATCCCTCAAATTCCCAACAATCAATAACAATTCTGGCTCCAGTAGTATTGTTCCAATTAATATCCATAATATGTATATGAATTTAGTTATAACTAAGGTTAACTACATATATAAGGTGTTCCACAACAAGGACATACCTTATCTTCGGGTTCTAATTCTGTACCACAATATGAGCAAATTCTTATTTCCATATCAATCTCCTTACTTATTTCATTTATCTTCTTTAATAGATATTTGTTTCTTTTCTGTACAATTTTTTATCGATTTAATATGTTCTCTAAACCATTTTAAAGCGAGTTTCCCTTCTTTATCAAGATTTAATGTTCTATAAAAAGAATTCTTTAAATCTCTCATTTTAAATCTCCTAATATAATAAATTTTAAATTCGTCTTAATAACCTCTTCTATTCCATTCGATTATTCTATTAATTGTTGTAAACATCATGTAAAAACAAAATAAAGGGCAAATAATTGTCCACCAAAGAGGAATTGCTGCAAAAAACCATATAACAACCATTGCTCCTGATGGTTTCATATTTGAACCATAACTACTATTATGTAATGGATTTCTACTCATTTTTCCTTTCTGTAAGAAATAAAGTTCCATTATCATCAAAACTAATCAAATAAGAAAACTCATCTTTTTCCCACATATAAATAATTGTTTTATTAAACATAAATATCTCCTTTTATTAATATCAACTTCCCAAGCTAATTTAATTATAACACATCTATTTAACGATTGTCAAGGGCTGTAAGAAAAATAACCATATATTTTCTGACACTTTAATTATACCTGGTCAGGTACTACAAGGCCAAATTTGTAAGGTTTATAGAATAAATTTCAATAATTATTGCTCATTTATACCCTAATGGGTATCTTTATTAAATAAATAACGACAATTTAATTTAAGTCTATATAATTTCAATAACTTACGAATTAAATTTAATCTAATATATAATAAAAAGATAGAATAATACCCTTTTCTATGCCCAATATATAAGAAAACATTCTTTTCTATATTAATCTCCTAGAGGGGATAATTAATCCGTTAATTAAATGCTGAAAATTCTAAGTGGTTGGGAATAAAGAAGTTAGATTTAAATGAATTAATTATTAATTCGATGGATAGAGTAATACGGTGGTTAGGAAAATTTCCGTTTTCAAGAAAACGCTATTTTTGACCCTGGGGTATATTGAAAATCATAACCTATTGATATTAAATAACTTATATATATTTTAACTATACCACTATTTATTATATAGTAGTAGCCAAAAAACGCCTTTTTTTGTTGTAACTCATTGAAAATAAAAGAGTTATATCATTTTTTCTTCCTCTTGTTTTTTCATAACTCATTGACACTAAATAACTTAATTTTTTCACAATAAAACAATTAAAATATTAATTATTGCCATTAATACACTAGGCCATTAAAAGAGATATTCTTCTCTTTATGTTATTAGCATTTTAAAATAGGTATGTTTTTTATTTATCTTATTGGTAGGAAATTATGTTAT
>CAYGVP010000057.1:0-8418 GCA_964353385.1 uncultured Dehalococcoidaceae bacterium | reverse complement strand
TTTCGCCGGAGCGGTAGGCACGTTCCGTGACGCCGCCGTCGCGCATATTCTGGAGCCTTAAACGGTATACAGAGCGGCCTTTGCCTGGTTTTGTAAACTCGGCTTCTACTACGTTGTAAAGATTGCCGTCAATAAGAACCTTGGTGTTTTTCTTTACATTTGAGATTTCTGTATCCATTCATTCTCCTTCTGGATTAAACAAATGCGCCGTTGGTTTTAATAATCTTGACAATATAATATTATAGCAAATCTATAAATTATAAAAAATAATGATATCGCTTGGTTATGTTTGGTTTTGGTTGTCCACCTTAGCCTTACCCCCCTTGCCCTTCAGGGTGAACCTTCAGGCTGAACCCCCTCTCCAAACGGGGCATTTATCTGAGCTAATGGTTTATCTGTTTGGAGAGGGGGTATATTTTGAAGAGGGGTCTGCACCTCCTTCGGCATGGTTCGGCAAAGCTCACCACGAGAGCTCAGGACAGGCTCTCTTAGACGCCCCGTTAGAGGGAGGGGTAACGGCGGTAATCATTTCCCTTACCCCTCGACCGGCGCCACATCGAACTGGCTTTTATAAAGCGAGGCGTAGAAACCGTTGGCTTCCAGCAACTCCTCGTGGTTACCCTGCTCGACGATGTCCCCGTCCTTTAATACGAGTATCAAGTCCGCGTTGCGTATCGTCGATAATCGGTGCGCAATCACGAAGGCGGTGCGGTCTCGCGTCAGTTCCTCCATAGCTTTCTGTATCAGCAATTCTGTCCTGGTATCGACGGAGCTAGTCGCCTCATCGAGAATCAGTATCTTCGGGTCGGCGAGGAACGCCCGCGCGATGGTCAACAATTGCTTTTGACCCTGGGATATGTTGGAGGTCTCCTCGTTCAACTCCATGTCGTAGCCGTGGGGTAGCGCGTGCACAAAGGCGTCGACATAGGCCATTTTCGCCGCCGCCACCACTTCCTCTTCCGTCGCCTGAAAATTCCCGTACCTTATATTTTCTTTAATCGTCCCATTAAAGAGCCAGGTATCCTGTAATACCATCCCGAACATACCCCGCAGGTCTTTACGCTTCATCTTACGGATATCAACACCGTCGACGTAGATGCCCCCGCTGTTGACATCGTAGAAGCGCATCAGGAGTTTAACGAGAGTGGTCTTACCGGCACCCGTCGGGCCGACGATAGCCACCTTTTGCCCGGGCCTGATATCCGCCGAGAAGTCATTAATGATTATTTTCTCCGGGTCGTAACCGAAGTGCACTTTATCGAACGTCACCTGGCCGGCAACCTTCTCCAGCTTCCTGGCACCGGCAGGGTCGGGGACTTCCTCTTCCTCATCGAGGAAGTCGAACACCCGCTCGGCGGCCGCGGCGGTCGACTGTAAAAGATTGGCGATATTCGACGTCTGGGTAATGGTCTGCGTGAAGGTCCTTATGTACTGAATAAAGGCGAGGATATCCCCCACCTGGATAATTTTTCTTACCGCCAGGTAGCCGCCCAGTATGCTGACGCCGATGTAGCCAAGGTTACTCAAGAAGTTCATCGCCGGAAATATAGCCGTGCTTAAAAATTGTGATTTCCACCCAGCGTCATACAGCTCGTTGTTAAAGCCATCGAACTTTTGAATCGACCGCTCTTCGCCATTATAGGCTTTCATTATGTTATGGCCGGTGAACATTTCCTCGATGTGCCCGTTGATATGCCCCAGATAATCCTGGTTCTTTCTATAATATTTCTGCGACATTTTCACAATAAAGCTGATAAATATAAGGGCGAGAGGGATTATCACCAGCGCGGTAAGCGTCATCGCCCAGCTTATCCATAACATCATCGCCAGGATGCCCACGATCATTGTCACGGAGGCTACAATCTGCGAAAGGTTTTGCCCCAGAGTGTTGCTTATAACGTCGATATCGTTGGTAATATAGCTCAACACCTCGCCGTGAGTCTTCTTGTCGAAGTATTTCAGCGGCAGACAGTCGATTTTCTCCGCGATATTTTTACGGAGAGTATAAGTCAATTTCATGGCGATGCCGGTCATTACCCAGCCCTGTAGATAGTTGAATCCAGAGCTGGCCAGATACAGCCCGAGCAAGACCAAAGCAATTCTCCCGATATAGGCGAAATCGATAGCGGCGCCCGGGACATTCATCATCTTGGCTATGGCGCCATTGAAAAGCGTGGTTGTTGCGTCACCCATCAGCTTAGGCCCGATGATAGCGAAGACCGTGCCGGCCATGGATAGAATCAATGTCAGTAGAATGGCGTAGCGGTAAGGCTTTATGTACTTAAACAGGGTCTTCATCGTTTTTTTGAAGTCCCCTGCCTTTTCACCCGGCATCATCATCGGCCCGTGTCCGCCCATGCCGGGTCTGCCCCCCATCGGACCTCTATGGAACGGCCCGCCACCCGGCGGAGGGCCGCCACCCATCGGCCCGATTGTATACGGAATCTTCATCGGGCGAGTTCCTCCTCGGTCAACTGAGACTGGGCTATTTCGCGGTAGACATCGCAGCTCTCCAGCAGCTGCCTGTGCCTGCCGATTCCCACGATTTCGCCCTTATCCAGAACTACAATCTGGTCGGAGCCTATAATGGTACTTATCCGCTGGGTCACAATGAGCACAGTAGCATTATTGGTTTCGCGGCGCAGCGCCTTTCTAAGAGCGGCGTCGGTGGTGTAGTCCAGCGATGAAAAGCTATCGTCGAAGATGTAAATCTCGGGTCTTTTCGCCAGCGCCCGGGCAATGGCGAGCCTTTGCTTCTGCCCGCCCGACAGGTTTATGCCTCCCTGCGCCACCGCCATTTCATAGCCGAGTTCGTTTTCCTTGATAATGTCCATTGCCTGGGCTGTTTTCATAAAGCTTTCCAGGTCTTGCTCGGAGGCGTTTGCGTTGGCGTACCTGATATTGCTGGCGATAGTGCCGGAAAACAGCAGGGTTTTTTGAGATACGTATCCTATTTTTTCCCGCAGGTCATGCTGCGTTACATCGCGGGTATCTATGCCGTCGACGAGGATACTGCCGCCGGTAACATCGTAAAAACGCGGTATCAGGTTGATCAGAGTCGATTTCCCGCTGCCCGTACTGCCGATTATCGCCGTCGTCTTTCCCGGCTTCACGGTAAAGGTGACGTTCTTTAATAAATCGTCTTCGGCGCTCGGGTAGCGGAAGGAAACGTTCTTGAATTCCACCTGGCCCTTGATATCGCCGTTGAATTTAAGCGGACTCTTCGGCTCTTTTATCACGGGTTCGGTATCCAGCACCTCGTTGATGCGCTGCATGGAAACAATCGCCCGCGGCAGCATGACGAAGACTATCGAGACCATCATGAAGGACATGATTATCAGCATGGAGTACTGGAAGAAAGCCATCATATCGCCGACCTGTACCGCGCCGGCGTCTACCTGATAGGCGCCTACCCAGACTATCGTTATCATGACGATATTCATGAGAAAATTCATCACTGGCATCAGCAGCACCATCACACGGGTAATGAATAGCTGGGTCCTGGTCAGGTCTTTATTAGCGTCGTCGAACTTCTTCTCTTCGTACTGCTGGGTATTGAATGCGCGGATGACCATAATGCCGGAAAGGATTTGACGCGTTATCAGGTTCACTTTATCTATGAGTTTTTGTATAATCTTGAACTTGGGCACGGCCAAGATAAGCATTATACCTATCATCATCAGTATAGCTATGACCGCAACAGCGATAATCCAGGACATCGATGCTTCAGTGCCTATTACTTTGATAATGCCCCCGATGCCAATTATCGGCGAGAAAAAGACGATTCGGAACAGCATACCCAGCATCATCTGTATCTGCGTTATATCGTTAGTCGACCTTGTAATTAAAGAAGCCGTAGAAAATTTATCGAACTCGGTATTGGAGAAGTCCTCCACCCTTACAAATATCTTTTTGCGCAGGTTTCTAGCCAGGCCGGCGGCGACGTGCGCCGATATGAACCCCACAAACACCGAAGACCCCGCCCCCACCAGCGTGTAGAGCAGCATTATGCCCCCCACCCGCAGGATGTAACCCGACTGTATTCCGGTAAGGTCCATCCCTATCGCTTCGTACTCGCGGGTCAGTAAAGCTTGCGTTGCCATCTCGACCATGTTTGAACGTACCTTTTGGTCCTGCGGCAGTGCGGGGATCCCTGCTTGTTGGGCCATTCCCGCGACAATAGCTCTGGTAAAAATTTCGTCCAGGCTCGCGATGGCTGCCTTGTCATCGGTATTGAGCATATAGATGTTCTCATTGGCGAGCGCCGGGAATTGCTCGACGTAAGCTGCGTAGTCGCTCTCGGAGAGGGTCTGTTTATCCAGCAGAAGATAATAGCCGGCGACTACTGCTTTATCGCTTTCGTCCAATACGGTCGTGAGTGTATCATAGGTGCTGGCGCGCATGGCTTCCGGTACGGCGTTCTCGATGCCGTTGCCCTGTATGCCGGTATCCACGATATCGGCCATGTAGCCAGGCAGTGCCAGTTCGGTCATCGCCTGGACGAACAACAGGGCGAATATGGCAACAATCAACCATGTGAAGGGTTTGAGGTGTTTAATGAGTTTTATCACGGGTGCGGTCTTTCATTTCGTGGTAGGTATCCAACTTGGTAAACAGCTTTATCAACTGTTTTATTTCATCGTTATTCAGCGCATCGAATATTCTGGACATCGACTTAAGGTGTTCTTTGCGGAATTTCTTTAATTGATTTTTTGCCAGTTCCGTCAGCTTTAGCCTGACGATACGCCTATCGCTAGGGTCGCTTTCGCGCGCCACCAGGTCTTTATCTACCAGCGCGTCCACAAACTGGGTAATCGCCCCGGGGGTAACGCTGGAACGTTCCGCCAGTTCTTTAACTGATATACCATCGTCTTTCCCGTGCCCTATCATAAAAAGTAGGTGCAGGTGGGGAGGGCTCAAGGGAGGCTCTGGCGACGGTGCGTGGTGACGCACGTGCCTCATGACGGACATCATCCGCTGGGTGAGTGTTTGAAACAGGTCTTCCCTGGTTTTATCCATAGTTGTATAAAAAGTATTATCTTTTGGAATTTGTAATCCGAAAAGTTGCCTTAATACTTTAGTTACTAAATAGTTTAGCACCTAAAGTAAATTCTGTCAATAGCCCTATTGTTCTATATTTTACGTACCCACTTTCAGATTAAGTAAAGCGCGGCAGCCTAAATTTCAACTTTATCTGGATTTGACATCATCTACATTCTAAGCTAAAATATTAAAGTTCAGAACAGGCCCTCATTGAGGAGAGCCGGGCGTTATTTTGCAGCGGAGATAATCCCGTGGGACTGACAGTCCTGCGGGGTTTTTTTATGGGAATTCTCATGAACGAAATCTATGATTTAAATAAACTGCACCTGATTAGCGGCCTTACGGAGAAAGAGGCTGCGGCAAGGCTCCGCTACGAAGGATATAATGAAATCCCTTCAGCCCAAAAGCGCAGCATTCTCGCCATTGCTTTCGACGTGATACGCGAGCCGATGCTGCTGCTCCTTATCGCCGGCGGCGTCATTTACATGATACTGGGCGATGTTCAGGAAGCGCTGTTGCTGCTCTTCTTTGTCGGCGTCATCATCGGCATCACTTTATACCAGGAGCGTAAAACGGAGCGCACGCTGGAGGCTTTACGCGACCTTTCCAGTCCGCGGGCGATGGTCATCCGCGACCATGCCACCAAGAGAATCGCCGGGCGGGAGGTGGTGCAGGGCGATATCGTCGTCCTTTCCGAGGGCGACCGTGTGCCTGCCGACGGCATTGTCCTCGCCTGCAACAACTTGATGGTTGAAGAGTCTCTGCTTACCGGCGAGTCCGTCCCCGTGCATAAGATAGAATGCGACGACGAAAGTATGCAGATGCAGCGCCCCGGCGGCGACCAATTACCGTGTGTCTACTCGGGCACGCTGGTCGTCGGCGGGCTGGGCATTGTGCGTATCGCCGCAACCGGTATCAATACCGAGTTCGGCAGAATCGGTAAGGCTCTCCAGACTATCGAAGAGGAAAAAACGCCCCTCCAAAAAGAAACGGGAATCTTCGTCCGCAATATAGCTTTAATTGCCCTGGGCCTTTGTGCGATACTGGCGATTGTTTACGGCCTCACCGTCGGAAATTGGCTCGATGGTCTGCTAAGAAGCATCACCCTGGCGATGGCTATCCTGCCGGAGGAGTTCCCGGTAGTGCTTACCGTTTTCCTGGCGATTGGCGCCTGGCGCATATCACAAAGCCATGTGCTGACACGCCGCGTCGCTGCTATTGAAACGCTCGGCTCGAATACTGTCCTCTGTGTGGATAAAACCGGCACGCTGACGATAAACCGTATGTCCGTGGAAAAAATATTTGCCTCCGATGAATTCTTTACCGTTAAAAGCGGCAGCAATATATCACCGCCGGAAAAGTTCCATGGCCTGATTGAGTTCGGCATCCTCGCCAGTCAGACCAACCCCTTCGACCCCATGGAAAAAGCTTTATGGGAGCTGGGGGAAAACTACCCCAGCCTCACGGAGCACCTGCATGACGATTGGGAGCTAATGAAGGAATACTCTCTATCACGAGAGCTGATGGCATTATCCCGTGTCTGGCAGTCGCGCGACCGCCGGGACTATGTTATCGCCTCCAAGGGCGCCCCCGAAGCCATTATCGACCTGTGTCACCTCGATAATGCCCAGGCGCGTGAACTTGAGGGCAGGATTAGCGAGATGGCTGGCGAAGGATTAAGGGTGCTGGGGGTAGCCAAGGCTAGCTTTAAACAAACGGCGTTGCCGGGCAACCAGCACGTTTTTAATTTCAATTTTCTAGGACTGATAGGCTTTGCCGACCCGATTCGCCCGTCCGTGCCGGAGGCTATCAAAGAGTGCCATGATGCCGGCATCCGGGTGGTGATGATTACCGGCGACTATTCCATTACCGCCCAGAATATTGCCCGACAGATTGGTTTAAAGGAGCCGGATAAAGTTGTTACCGGTGCCGAGCTTAACAAATTGACTGACGATGAGCTAAGAGAGCGCATTACGACGGCTAATGTTTTTGCCCGCGTTATACCGGAGCAGAAGCTGCGTCTGGTCAATGCCCTCAAGGCTAACGGTGAAATAGTCGCCATGACCGGTGATGGCGTTAACGATGCCCCGGCGCTGAAGGCCGCCAATATCGGTATTGCCATGGGCGGCAGGGGTACCGATGTCGCCCGTGAAGCCAGCGCGCTGGTCTTACAAGATGATGATTTTTCTTCCATAGTAAAAGCGGTAAGGCTGGGGCGGCGTATCTTTGATAATCTCCGCAAAGCCATGGCTTATATCCTGGCGGTACACGTGCCCATCGCCGGGCTTTCCCTGATACCGGTATTATTTAAATGGCCGCTTGTTTTGTATCCGGCCCATGTAATGTTCCTGGAGCTGATTATCGACCCCGCCTGTTCCATCGCTTTCGAGGCCGAACCGGCCGAGCCTGATATTATGAAGCGACCTCCAAGAGACCGTAAGGAGCCGCTTTTCAACGGCAGAACGGTGGTTTTGAGTCTGTTGCAGGGCGTTATCGTCCTCGGCGTTACTCTAGCCGTTTACAGATGGAGTCTAGCGCTGAATCTCGGCGATGCCGAAGCGCGCACACTTACCTTTACCACGCTCGTTATCGCCAACCTCGGCCTGATTCTCACCAACCGCAACTGGTCGACGACGATTTTAGCGAGCTTCCGCGCCCGCAATATCGCTTTAAGATGGATTGTTGCTGCCGCCGTCGTATTTCTAGGGCTGGTCATTTACGTGCCCTTTTTACGTGACCTGTTTCACTTTGACGTTCTGAATTTTTATGATGTTCTCATCTGCATCGCGGCAGGTTTGGTGAGCATCCTCTGGTTCGAGGTCGTTAAGTACTTTAGCCGGAGGAAAAAGCAGAGAGTCGAGCGTATCACCGGGGGATAAAAGGAGGGCTCGGCATGGTTAGCTATATAGTCGTAAGTATTGTCAGCGGCATTCTCTTTGGCGTGTTAGATGGTTTGATTAACGGTAGTCCTCTTGCCCGCAGACTTAATGAGTTCTATAAACCTATTGCTAAAACATCCATCAATATCCCAATAGGAATCATTATTGACCTTGTTTGCGGATTTGCTATGGCGGGAATATTCGTGCTTCTTTACAGCAGTCTCCCCGGTGATGCAGGTATAGTGAAGGGGATTATTTACGCTCTCATAATGTGGTTCTTCCGGGTGGTTATGTCCGCAGCTTCAAACTGGATGATGTTTAAAGCGCCCGCCAAATTGTTGCTTTATAATCTTGTCGCCGGATTAGGCGAAATGCTAATACTGGGGATAATTTACGGGGGATTTTTAAAGCCTTGGTAGGCCGTGCAGGATTCGAACCTGCGACCAATGGATTAAAAGTCCACTGTCTTTTATAGCGGGAGCGCATACTGGCGGTT
>CAYGVP010000056.1:0-8554 GCA_964353385.1 uncultured Dehalococcoidaceae bacterium | reverse complement strand
ACTCAAAATCCCGTCCGGGGCGACTCGGGTGTGGGTTCGATTCCCTCCACCGGCATGCCTTATCTCCCTGGAATGTCAGCGATTTATGATGAGACTTGACCCCTCATCGTCTTTCCGTCCGAAACCGTAATTTTACTGCGCTTTCAGCCTATTCTGTCACGCCACAGTCACGCGTGGTGGAGCCTATTCTTCGCCGTCCTTGGAGGCCGCACGAGTTGAGCCCTGTCTTTTCTACCGTCTACTCTTCCAGAGGCCGTTATTGCTGAAGATTAGAAACGGCTATCTGGGGGGCAGGCGGTCCTATCTCAATTCAAGTTGAGGTACCTGGTCAGTACCTACGAATCCGTCTATTAGGGATGATTAGCTTATCTACTATCCCTTCTGGCCCGTCTTTGGCAAAAGGGTATCGTTTCTTGTGTGGCTGACCTCCCTTATATTCCATCCATCCTCGGAGGGACGCACCTTCCTTCACGTGAATGCAATGTTTGCTTTCGGACGCTTCGCATTCTTTTACCCGATGCGGACAAAGAGCAGCCATGTGAGGGCATTTCGCTAACGCCATAATTATGCAACTCCTTTCAGCCTAAAAGACCCATCAGACTTGCACATAAAATACCGATACCTCCCATCAGGGAAAACCATTTCTCCATCCTAATAGATTTCTTCTCTAAATATCTTTGCATCCCGTCAAAGTCCGGATTCGTTATTTTTATTCCCGCTAGTTTGTTGATTGTTTCCCTGTTAAGCTTGCCTGTACGCATAGGAGAGAAGATTCCGACAACCGCGATTGCCGCACCATAAAGCCCCTGCAATAAGATTATCCTGTCTTTGAGCGGCAGTTTAATGAGGGAGCTAAATCCCAAAAACCACAAAGCAAGAACTAGGAATAAGAATGATAAAGCTAAAATTCCAATCCCGTAGTATTTTGTAATCTCGGCTTTTCTATTAATTTCGTTGCGTATTTTTCCGAAAGCTTCCGGGTCGATTAAGTCCTTCAGACTGTCTTCCCACTCATCACTCATCGGACGCCTCCCTATGCCTAATACTATCTGGAAATATATATTAACGGGAAACGATAAATCAATAACCTCCGCCTTGATTCTAGCTTCTGATTTAAGAGCAGAAGCTGCCCCCCTAAAAAGGCAATATCTGGCTCATTGGGGTGAATATGTGAGTCCATTTCGTCATGTTATTGCACTTGGGAATTAGTCAGTCTTCTCCTAAGAAGCGTTCGTGAACCTAAATTAGCTTCTTGACAGCGCTTTATCCGTGGCGCTACAGTCTTCTAAGCGAGCGAGGGATATGAACGCTGGCATTACCGAGAGAGTGAAGGCAGCTACGGTTGCCATGGCGACTCTGGACTTACGCAATCGAGAGGAGCCATTCACTATTATCGGGACGGGTTTTTGTGTTCACCCAAGAGGCATAATAATAACCTGTGAACATGTTCTGTCGGCATTTATGGAGAAGCCGCTCCGTGAACAATTAGCTGGAACAACCGAATCGGTCAAGAAGGCCGAAGGTCAGTTGGTAGAGACTAGAGCACTAATCCCGCATGCTATCTTTTATGATAGCACGCGTTCTCCCAGCCAGCTATACGCTTTTCCTGTCCCTATGGAAATCGCCATATCAAAGACGAATTTCGACCTTGGGATGATAAGGCTCCAAATGCATCCTGAATTCGGGGATGGGTTTCCCTATTTGGACGTCGGTGATTATTCTGATGTTCATGAGGGGATGGATATCTGGACATGCGGATTTCCTCTAGGCAATTATTTACAGGAGCAGATTGGTGCAATAACAAGTTCATTTACTAAGGGTATTGTAAGCTCCATTATTCCCTCGCCCGGAGTACCATTAGAGCACCTGAAAGGATACCAACTTAACCTGACTGCCACTCATGGGAATAGCGGGGGGCCAGTATTTTCTCCTGAAACAGGCAAAGTGTATGGAGTTCTTCAAAGAGGAGTCCGCTCATTGGACGGGAAATTAGTTCAGGGCATCACAAAGGCTGAACCGATTTATCCAGTATTCGAACATGATTCCTTATCACGCATTCTTGAAGCACATCCCGAGAAAATCGCGGCTAAGTGAGCGTGCTTAGGATAAACGAATTTGGGGGATTAAAATGGCAGCCAGATTACTTGTAATGCTTAGCATTATTTCTCTTATCGCATTAATTATTGCCCCTAGTTTGAGTGGCCAGAGTGACGACCCAGTCCTGGCTGGGACGATAAAGGCATCAGAAGCGTTGGTATTTCCGCATAATGATGTAAATATTACCTATGATAAGAGCAAAAGAGAGGTATACATTAAGTTCACCACGCCCTCATCTTACAAGGTCAATTATTCCGATTTCTATTTAAGATGGCGCGATAATCAATGGGTCGTCTTAAAGGAATTCGGAAAGGCTCGTATTCCGGTGGATATAGTTACTGTTGAAACTAATCACGATGATATGAGCGGACAAATGAAGATTACGAGCAAGTCCGAATATATCGCAAAATACGCAAAACTGCCAAATGATGAAATGTGGTTAAGAACAGCAAGCGCATATCAAAAGGATAAAGGCTCTGATAAATGGGTTAGCGTGAAATACTGATGCCAACAAAGGAAGAGGATTTCCAATATTTCATCGATTGTTTCAACATAGCTTGCGAGCTAATCGCGCCTCACTACTTTAATATTATTGTCGCCCCCTCCGGTGATACGATTAATAGAGAACGAGTGTATTGCTATGAGCTCTATCATCAACTTAGGGGCATCTTGGGCGATTCGTATCCCTATAAGTTGGACGGAGAATTGGACAAAGCAAGCCATCCTATCATCTCTTCAAGAATAGGAGCAAAGAAACCTGACTTTATTGTGCACGTGCCCGGCACTATGAGGAACAATCTTATTGTAATTGAGGTAAAGCCAATATCAGAAAGAATTAGCAGGCTAACGGAGGACTTAGAAACACTTCAATCCTTTTTATCAAGTGCAGATTACTATGGGGCCCTAATGATAGTTTATGGAGCCGATGAAGTCGGCAACATCGAGAAAATGAAAGCAAAACTATTATCATATAATTCCAGTCAGATATATTTGTATTGGCATAAAGAGCCAAAGACAAAGGCTATCTTATTGAGCATGCAGTAAGGACCAGTTAATGGTAGCAAGTGCGTGGAAAACCGGAAGGGCAAACCCGATTACTGGCGGTGGTTACGGAATTAGAATCAGAAAATCAGACCGGGATAGATATTTTAGGCGGGACTGGAAATCTGCAAAGGTCGAACTTGATTCGGGCGAAGTGCACGAAATCAAGATTTCTGGGGCATTTTGGGGGAATTGTTGTGAGCTTAGGAGCAGGTTTATAGGCAAATGGATGATTCAAAGAGGATTAATACCTTGGCCTAAGTCTAATCCGCCTTCATTTAGAATAGCACCTATCGAAGGGAACTTTTTCAGGCTATTTTCACCATAGAGAAGAGGCTCATTTATTGCCTTCTACAGATGGTCCATACTAGACACTAGTTAACATCGATATAGCCTCTGCTCAAGAATCTCATGAAGGGGCTATGCCTTTCTGCCCTAGGATGTTGGCTAGAGAGACAGGGGGCTGAGCCGTACAGGGAGGATAGTAATGACGCAAATAGGACCACCAGCACGAAGTAGCTTCGGTTTTAAGCGAATTACTATAGCCAACTGGCAAGAACGAGATATGCCCACCGGCTTCTCTCGCCTTACGCCAGATTTATGGATAGAGCATAACACACAGCCTCAGCTAGGCCAGGATGTTCCAGTTGATATCGCTCGGCTGTATGAAGTTGCCCGAGGTGCGATGATTTATGGTTGGTTCTTCTATCCGCTTATCACTATGGCTATGGAGCAGTGTTCGCGGGTGCTTGAAGCAGGCGTTAAGGCCTGTTGTGTAGAACATGGAATACCAACGCAAAGGTTAGCTAAGAATGGTAATCCGTTAAGGACCAAGGACGGCAGGATAATCGAAACATCATATGCTGAGAATATTGCCAGGCTTATTGAGTCCGGCATCGCCCTTGCCAACCACGCAGACCTTTGGAACGCGGCCCGGGAGCTAAGAAATCTGTTCTCCCATCCTGAACGTCAAATGTTATTTCCGCCGGGCGTTACCCTCGGTATGCTTCAAACAACCGCGGACCGGCTGAACGAATTATTCTCCCTCCAAAAGCCTTAACATTTGTGCCTTAAGGCGAGAGGGCCACTTGCTCTAATAGGATACCTTGACTGTGTTCAGGAACGGCCCTATAGTCAGGAATAGTCAGTGTCCTTCAAGTAATCCTGTCCCGAGTTCAGAAAGGAGACGTCGATGATAGTGATACTGGACTCGAATATCTGGATATCACAGCTTGGTCTCAACTCTCCAGTAGGAGCTGCTGTTCGCTTTTTCATAAGGCAAAGGAAGGCTCAACTCGCACTGCCGGAGGTAATTCGCTTAGAAATAGAAAACAACCTCCGAGACCGCCTAAATGAACTTATCGCAAAGATTAGGGATAATTATAGTGCGCTGCTGACAGCATTTGGCCAGCTAAAAGAAGTCGTTTTACCTGACGAGAGTGCAGTTGATAAGAAGGTCGCAGATGTCTTTTCGAACACAGGCCTGGAGATTAGAGATGTTCTGTTCTCGACCGACAGTGCAAAAGATGCGTTTCTCAGAACCGTGCGTAAGTTGCCTCCATGTGACAGGGCACAAGAATTCAAGGATGCGATGATTTGGGCAGATTGCTTGAAGCTACTAAAGGAAGATGACGTTATTTTCGTTACGGCAGATAAGGCGTTTTTTCAGGACAAGGATTATTCAAATGGTTTGAACAAGGTTCTTGACGAAGAAATCCGAGGGGCGACTCACACATTTAGACTTCTGCCCTCGATAGATAAGCTGCTCGAAGATATAAGGGCTGAAGTTCTCGTGGATGAAGAGCTCTTTGTGAGCTCCTATCTAGAGCAGAATAGGAAAGCCGTTCAGCAAATCCTCGAAAAGAACGGCTTCGAAGCTCAACGGGACCCTAAGGTCGAGATGAAACTCTTTGCCACTGAGAACCCATCAAAGATGTTTCTGAGTTTTACAGTAATATTTACGTGCAAGGATGTAACTAAAGAAGGCCGCTCGGGTGGAATTCTGTCGGTGCGGGGCGACGGTTTTTATAACAGCGATTCACGTTCATTTGAACTACTCAAGAGCTTTGAAGAGGAGCTAAAATACAATCTCGAGGATGGAAGCGAGAAGCAGGTTAGGAATGTAACACTCAGGATAACTGGCATCACTATGGGTCATAAGGAGGAAACCTATGCCGTCAGATATAAACTTGAATAGAGTTGCCGATAACCTTCGCTTGATTGGCCACAACTGAAGATTAGCTCACGTGGATACAGGGCCTCAAAGCAAATTCTTAAGTTCAACATGCTCCTTGGGTTGACTATCCCAAGCCTACGATGATATCCTTTTTATCGATATCGGGGGAAAAGTAAGCATGCCGGAGCCAATCTCCATAGGAAATTCGGAAATTATTCCGTTCGCAATCTATCAACTTAGAGGAGTTGGCGTTTTTATCGACGTCGAAGAAGTGTTTGAATTTTGTTATCAACTGGCCCCAGAACGATTTGGCTGGCGAAAGTATCCATACCCGAATTATAAAATATTGTCAAAGGCCCTAAGGGATTTCGAAGGTAAGTTTCCACGCTATCTTATCAAAACCCCAGACGGACTTGGTCGACAACTATCAGCTGACGGCCTTGAATGGCTCAAACCACGCCTCTCCGTTTTAGAGAAAGCTCTCAGAGTGCCCGGAGTTAATCCCCCAGTCCGGCGGCCCGTTCAGCGTATGCTAAATGATTTAGCGAATAGCCCTATCGTTCAACACTTCCTTGCTGGAGAAAGGCCGGAAATCCGAAAGCATGAAGTCGCAGATTTACTACTATGCTCCCCAGATAGCCCGGTGAGCGTTTTTAGAGAACGGATGGAGACATATCGGGCTGCTGCTAAGGATGGCGGACGAATAGAGTTATTGAATTTTCTTGACTATCTACGTCAAAAGTATAGCGAATTGTTTTAGGGGGGCGTCCAATGCCTCAGCAAAAAGGGCGGAGTGGTCGTGTTGCCTACGAGGGACGTGCGTTCCATCAGGATGCGATGGAGGCAATGAGAGGCGATATTGTCCGTGGCATTATTGAGGCGGTCACGAATTCTGATGATGCGTATGCCGCGGTTGATGATGGCCAGGCCAAGCGGATATTTATCGAGGTTGAACATCGACGAAACCAGCCGTGGAGGGTTGTTATTCGAGACCGAGCTATCGGGATGTGTGCTGATGATATGGAAAACCGATTGACTCACATCGGCGGACGCACGTCTGGATTTGAGACCGGAGAATATCGTCGAGGCAACCTTGGCCGGGGTGCCAAGGACCTAGCGGCGTTTGGGGATGTTACTTTCGAAGCCATCCGCGACCAGAGGTATTCAAAACTCCTTCTCAAGACCGACGGGAGCTTTAGTTTGAACCCCGATAGTTTTCAGGTCACCGATGACGACCGAGAACGCCTAGGGATTCGAAGGGGCAACGGACTCGTTATCACAATTATGGCCCAGCGAGCCATACCGTGTCCTCAGCACGAGAATCTAAAACGTAAACTCAGCACTCACTATGCACTACGGGATATATTAAGCGACCCCCAGCGGAAGGTCGAACTGATAAATCTAAATGACGGTTCAAAGGACCTGCTCATATATCAATACCCGGACCTAGAGGTGGCCTCTGGTCCGGCCGACCTCGAAATTCAGGGGTATCCTAAAGCAAAAGCCTCGCTGATAATTTGGAAGCACTCCACCCGATATGAAGATGGCCCTCACGACCCGGGCCGACCCACTGGCATCCTCCTAAAGGGAAACCGTGCAATCTATGATAACACGCTTTTTGGTTATGAGGGCAACGTTCACGCGGGATGGTTCTCTGGAAGGCTAATATGTCCTTATATCGATGACCTCGCTCGCGAGTACGATGAACGCCTTGAAAAACGTGAAACCCAGATTCCTGAGAATCCCATTCCAATTATTTCACGCCGCCGGGATGGGCTAAATCCTCAACATCCATTTGTTGAGGCCCTAAAGAAAGCCGCAGAGGGGCCGCTTGGCATACTCGTCAAGAAAGAGGCTGAGCGTGCCAGCAAAGCTGGCGGAGCGGTCGAAAACGAGACAACTCGACAGGCACTCGCACGGGTCGCTCGAGAAATAAGCCGCCTTGTAAACGAAGAGCTTAACGATATTGAAGCTGAAAGGCTTCCAGGTGATGGCGGGGAGCAGGTTCCGCTTTTGTCCCTAATCCCCGAACAGGCCTATGCGTACTTGGGAGAAGATAGAACACTTACAGTTGTCGGACGCAAAGAGGATATCGCTGAGGAAGCAGAGATTGAAATCTCTGTCGACCCCCTAGGTGTTGTAGAAGTGCTTTCTCCTAAAGTCCCGCTCCGAACCCATAGCCGACGAGAAGATGTTTTGGTTGGGCAAGTGCGACTTCGGCCCCTTCTTGCAGAGGAGTCCACGATAGTAGCCGCTCAGTATGAATCAACCTCGGCTTCTGCACTTGTAGAAGTCAGAGCGTCCAGAGTTGTCCCCCCGATAGAAGAAATTGTGCCGGAGGCGCTGCAGTTCGAGCGACCGAGCTACCGTGTAGGCTGGCAGCATAAGAAAGAACTTCTGCTGCTCGCCCCATGTAAAGACGTAGAAAAGTATGGGACCCATGTAAAAATAGCGAGCTCTGACCCAGGTGTTGTTATCCTCAAGCCCACCATAGTCCTAAAGGCCGATGCACTCGGGAAATACTTTCTTGGGAAGACTCAGATTGAAGCGAGAGTCCTAAATGCTAATGCCATAATCACGGCTGATTGCGGACAATCCTCCGCCTCAACTCAAGTTGTCGTGACCCGCAGGGAAGAAGGCGGCGGGTTCAAGATTCAACTTTTAAACGATGAATGGGGCAACTTCCGAGGCATTTTCGAGCCTGAGGTTGATGAACATGGGCGGGAGACACAAATCATCAAGATTGCGGGAAGGCACCCAGCAATTCGGCCTTATGTTGGAGAGAACTTTGAGTATCAGAATACGCCGCAAGCACAGGCGATTCTAGCCGAGGTGGTGGCCGACGTGGCTTCTAGATATGTAGTGAGTGAACTATTTCGGAAGTGGCAAAGCACGGAGATGTTTGATGCTGCCCGTATCTATCGGGAACATTATAAGCGAGTGACTCGGTTCTTGCCGAGGCTACAGAGACTCCTTATCGGTTCCATAAGCAGCGGAGAATCGCTCATTGAAGTGAAGCGAGGAGGAGCCGCAGAATAGGCTGCTAGCATAGTTTTTGCGGAGCTTATTGCGTCGTGCGCCCTGATAAAATAGCTTTCCTCTTGACGCCGATTCTTCCGGCTCTCCCCCGAATGAAGCGGGACGCCTTGATAGGGCGGATTCAGGCCTCAGCAAGTCAGACGTTTTTTGGGGAGAGAGAGAACTTAGATGTCTGGGAATGATATAAGATTTTCTGTTCGA